>QQUM01000061.1 GCA_008501545.1 Calditrichota bacterium | reverse complement strand
GAATCGATAGCAGTAGGTGGCCACGGCTGGAATATGGACAGATTCTGGGAAAAAAATGGCGATACTTTAACTGTGACAGGCAAGGTTTTTGAAGATACCACCTATTTTTATCCCATATTTTTTCTGGATATTGACGCAGATAGCCTGCCCGATTATGGCCTCAATTTTGGCCCTCCTTGGTTTCAACCTGCAAATGGCAGTGTCCGTCCTGAGCATGGAGAAATTGTGACGATCTTTGGCCGTGTTCATTCAGGTATGCTCGGTTTCCAAATGCTCATGGTATCGCAAATTAATGGGGAGGAATGGCAGCCTCTTGATGCGCCTGCATCCTGGGCTGGAAGCTGGATGTTGCGCAACCATTCCGATTCTACTTTTGTCTTCTGTGCCAATGACAGCAGCAATTGGCTTGGTTTTGCACCGGGGCACATGGGAAGTGGTATGGGTGGAATGGGAGGTATGCGCTGGCCGGATTCTACTTTTATGCAGTTCTGGGAAATTTACCCGGATAGCCTCCCGGGAGGACATATGTCGGAAAATTTCATGGGATTTTATGCAAATATACTTGATCCAGCTGGTAATTCAATGATGGGCGGAAGTATGTGGGGTGGCAATAATTGGGGGGGACACCACGGCTGGATGAATTTTGAGAAAAACCACCAACTCCATTTTCAGTATCGAGAGGAAGATCTTCACAGCTATGGTTTCAATGAAAACACTGTTGAATTGCATTATTGGGATCCTAGTCAAGATAGTTGGAAAAAGGCCAACAATGCTGTTGTCAACACCTCTGAAAATACAGTATCCCTGACGAGCAATGAAATTTACACCTATTACACATTGCGGGCTGTTAAAACTACGACCGGTGTTAAGACAGCCAGCAGGACTGTACCTGCTGTTAAATTATATTCTAATTATCCAAATCCATTTAATCCTGAAACATCAATTTCATTTGAGATGATAACTGGAGGCCAGGTGCGGCTTGATATTTACAATATTGCAGGGCAACATCTCCTGACATTATTGAATGAAGTACGAGATGCTGGCAGTCACCTAATTAAATGGAATGGGCGAGATTTTAAGGGCAAGCAAATGCCCAGTGGCATCTATTTATTGAAAATTCAAGCCAATGAACAATCTGCAATTCAGCGAATGACATTGTTGAAATGATAGCAAAAGGTTTGTTAACCGTGCTCAGCTTTTTTTCGTGTAATCGTATTTCTTCGATAGTCATATTGTAGATTTTTCTATTACAGATTGAAATTATTATTGAACTCTTGTATTTGAAATGAGTGCGAATGCATATTCGCACTTATTAATCTAAGCACGCCGGTGAATCTACAAACTCATATTTTGAAAATAATTAAAATACATTAATGTAGAGAAAATAAAAATGAAAAATTGCTGCAAAGTAGGTGATGAAAAATCTCCAACATCATATAGTAAAATGATACTCAATGGTCTAATTTATTTCTCGGTGGGAGCGATAATTGTATATGCAATTATTAATTCAATTTAAATAGCCGTTCGACATTTTATCGAACGGCTATGGCTTACTTTAGCCGTTTTTTAACATCCGAAAACCTTTCCGGTTTCCAATACAAATCCCGATCAACTTCCACACATTGCACTCGAATATTTTTCAGTTCACTGAAAGAAATATATCCCCATTCTGCCATATCATCATCTCCAAGATTCGCATATCCAAAGAAGAGATCTTCTCCATCAAATTCAGCGATAAACCAGTCACATGCACCAATAAAAAAATGCAAATGAATAATTTTCTCTTCAACCGGAATATGTTCTTTTTCATACAGCCTGGGGAGTTTGCTGAGTTCTTCTTGTGTTGGAATATTCCACATCGTCAGCCCCTTTCGAAGGATACTTTCCATTCCACAACCAGCAATACTTTTTGAATTCACAATCATTGCAGCGCCATGATGATATGGGATAGAAAACACCTGCTTGAATGGCATTAATTATCGCTTTGGCTAAGTTAAACAGTTTTGAGTAATCCGGTTCACCACGAATGGTTGGAATACGATCGATCTTTGGTTCTTTTGTTTTGTATAAGGCGTCAATTCGCAGATTTGGTGTCTGTCCAGTTTTATAGTTGTATGCATAGCTGTAAGCTGTCATCTGCAAACTGGAATCAACATCGTCTGCAGAAAGGCTTTTCATCGCTGTCTTGAAATCAATTATGAGATGATCTTCCAAAATAAGATCGATTATGCCGTAAAGCGGTGTGTCTAACGTTTCCCCTGTTGAAACATCGACAATCGGTACTGTAAAACTATGCTCAACTGCCATGATTTTGCTGTCTGGCAAGTTCTGGCTATAATATTCCAGCATTTTCAGTCCTTTTTGGAACAACGATTTTTCTGATTCTTTTTTCTTGAATTGAATATCCCCTTGACAGGATGCATACCAGTCAGCATCGAAAATAGCCAATGCATTCTTTATATCTTTTCCATTTCCAGTCATCAATTGTTTATGCATCCATTCAATAGCGGAATGAATAGAACTACCAAAGGCAAGAGCAGAAGGGGTGAACGCTGGTTGAAGTTCATCGATGTATTTGAACCTGTACTTAAGGGAACACCCAATGTAGGTGTTAATCTGACTGACACTAATATAATCACGCATTATCAGCTCCCTCCATTAACAAGGTTATCAATCAAATGACTT
This sequence comes from Calditrichota bacterium, assembly GCA_008501545.1. GTDB lineage: Bacteria > Zhuqueibacterota > Zhuqueibacteria > Zhuqueibacterales > Geothermadaptataceae > Bioreactorimicrobium. The sequence goes on along the minus strand of QQUM01000061.1, from coordinate 1,204 downwards.
GCGTCCTGTTTACTGATATTTTTCGTCGATTGTACCTGAAAGTAATTGAGTAAGTATTTCTCGATATCTTTTTTTGCCAATCCCTGTTCAGCCAGAAGTCTGAAAAGATAACGTCGTTGGGGAGTGGTCATTGCATCTTCAGTTGAGACAAGCTGGTTTTGATAATTCACTCTTCCGCCGTTTTTACCATTATCTGCAGGTAGTGTTTGAGAACGATGAGACTCGGTATATCCTGGTTGAGATTGGATATGCAAGGTCTCAAATTGAATCCAGATAATTTCATCATTACCCTTATTGCCGTTTAAAGCTGGTACGTATTGCAGTGTGTTGCATTTTCTGCATGATGCATGAATAACGACCGGACATTCATCTGGCAATACTATCAAAGTGCTGTTTGCAAAATGATTGTATCTGGCTCTGGTTTCAATCTCCTGCATTGAAATGTTGTTTTCAACAGACTTTATAGTTCCATCTGTTGAAACCACATCAATAATGCGTGCGTTTTTATTTTCCATTTTTTATCTCCTTATTTGAATCGTCGATGAGTGTTCGTAAACTTTCATGCAGATTGGGCTCTGGGCCCAGCATTAGGAAAAACACATAGAGTGAATAGCTCAGAATAGTATTGACCACATAAGTCATTGGCTTGCCAGAGCTGTTGGAGATGAGTTTGAGCATAGGAATGAGGTCTTGAGAGATTTTAGGACTGTACATAAATCCTCCTTTTTGTTTGATTTGAAATGAACGATTTAATGATTGTCATTTCCATCATACAGCAGGAAGAAATAGAGAATAGCCTGCAAAACATGCCTGATTATGCATGTTTTGTTGAAAACGAAAATGTGCGAAAGGTATATAATTATAAGTGGAAGGTTTATCTAAAATGATTCAGACATGCCTCTATGTATATCACAAATCAACAACCAATAACAATATTTGCGGAGACTACTTTTCGTAATCTGAAGCAAAAATTCGGCATAAAGCAGCAAGACCGAAGATTTCACACATACCTTATCGGAAAAACTGGTATGGGAAAATCTACTTTGCTTGAGAACTTTTTAGTCTCTGATATTGAAAAGGGATATGGCTGCACATTAATAGACCCGCATGGCGACTTGGCGGAACGCCTGCTCGACCTGATCCCACCAAGAAGAACCAATGATGTTATTTACTTCAACCCCGCTGATATCGAATATACAATTGC
>QQUM01000475.1 GCA_008501545.1 Calditrichota bacterium | reverse complement strand
GTTTTCGTGTCTCAAGCATTTTATCTCTTTTGATGAGTATTTCTTCGCGGCTGAAATCCTTTGTTACAAAATCATCTGCGCCTGCTTTCATCGCCTCGACCGCGATGTTGACAGAACCATAGGCGGTTATCATCAAAACAGGGGTGAGCGGGTGTTTTTGCTTGATTTTGCGAACCAGGGCAAAGCCGTTTTCTTCGTTTGGCAGGCGTAAATCACTGATTACCAAATCGAATTCTTCTGCGTTGAGGTGGGCATCGGCCTGTTTTACATTTTCGGCTTCCAAGATGTGGTCAGCGTGGGATTTCAGAATAAAAAAAAGCCCTTTTCGGGTCGTACGGTCATCATCGACGATGAGAATTTTGCTCATGATTTATCCGTTTGAATTGGCAGATATACGCTGAAGCAGGTTCCTTCATTTTTTTTGCTGTACAAATCGATATATCCACCGTGATTCTTAATGATGTTTTTTGTCAATGTCAAACCCAGTCCGCGACTTTTTCCACGCGTTGAGTAGAAAAGTTCAAATATTTTTTCGAAATTCGCATCATCAATACCGCAACCGTGATCCCGTATTTCGATGTGTGCAAGGCCATTTGGTGTTCGCCTGGCAGATATTTCAACAAGTTTCCCTTTACCACTTGCATCAATGGCATTTTGAATGATGTTTTCAAATGTAAATTCCAATTTTACAGAATCGCCAAGTACCAGAATCGGATCTTCAGCAAAGGCGGTGTCAAATTTTGTGTAGTGAAAATTAGCATAATTTTGTACGAGTTTTCGAATGATGCCGTTGATATTCACCGTTTCCCGTTTTTCATAGCCACCATGCGTGACTTCCACAGAGCGCACCAGGCGTTGCTTCAGTTCTGCAATCCCGGCGCTTAATTCCTCGATATATTCTTTATGTGGGTCCGATTCGGCACATTCCTTTTTGAGCATTTCCACGATTAAGCGCAAACCCTCGATGGGATTTTTCAAGTTATGAATTATTCCACCAGAAAAGCTGCCGATAGCAGCGATGTTTTCCTGCTCACGTAAACTTTTTGTTATTCGGATATTATCCAACGCGATCGCAAATTGCAAAAATAGATTCTTCATGTCATTAAAAGAGTCCACTGGTGTTTCGCTGTGCGTTTCTTTGGGACGCATAAAAACGAGGCCAAGGAGGACGTTTTTTCGTACCAGTGGAAAAATCCGGGTGTTTTCCGGCAAGTTAAATTTTTCTTCACTGATAAAACCAGATTCAGCTGAAAGGGGAGAAGCGGTATTCAGTAATTCATCGACTTTGATTCGTTCCGGAAAAAAACGTGTGGGAAAGTTTTTGTTTGGCAGGCCATGTTCCGCTTTTCGTACAAAATAATTCCCTTCATTGTTGTAGATATACAGCGAAATAAAGTTACATGGTTGAATGATCGCCAAGGTATTGCATACTGTTCGAAATGCGTCATCAACACGTTTTGTCTGTGACAGCGCCAGGGTAGCTTCCTGGATTGCATGCTGCTTTTCAGCCTGAAAACGATTTGATTTATAGAGTGGTTCGTTGATGACAACCAGGACGCCTAAAAAGGATGCCAGCATGGCAAATGGCAACAATTCAAAAAAGAATCCTGTTGCACTCATGAAAAATGCATAAATAAAGATGGCAATAACCGCAAAAATTGTCGCATGGGCGAAACGCCAGCTATAGCGTTTTTCAAGAAACCGGATTGACACAAAAATCAATAACAGGAAAAAGAGAAAACGTGCTATCTGGAGAATGCGCTGTGGTGTATGCAAAAACTGCAAAAACGAACGCACCACTGAAAAGAATTGTCGATTGACCCAGACATCCTGAAAAATTTCTAGCGATGCCCCGCGTGCAATATTGGTAAATTCAAATTCATCCCCGTTGAGAAACCTGACCTTGACATCGACGTTGCCAACGACGCCCAAACCTATGTTGAGTGATGACCAGTTCTGGGAAAAAAGCCCATTTGAGAGCACTAATTCCTGATGTGCGATCAAGTTTTGTTGGGAGTGTTCTGATGCAGCCGGCCAAATCCAGATGCGTGCACCGAGCGCTTCGCGTGTATCTTGAATGCCATGCAGCCTCATTTGAATATATGAATTTTCTTTGTTCAGATTTTGCAGCAGCGATGACCAGTATTCCGTATTGCCGATTATCAAATCGTATTTACCGTTATTTTCTATATCATTTAATGCAGCGCCTGTGCTGTAGCCTGAAATATACCCTGCCTTTGCATAAACCGATTCAAGGGTCGCCTCCCTGAATTGCGAGCCGGGGCCGTTCAGGTAGAGCTGATCTTGTCCATATTTTGAAATATACAAATCCGGATAGCTGTTGAGATCAAAATCTGCACACACGGCAGAATAGCTCCTTCCCCCCGTCGTTATGCCCCAGTTTTTGGCTTCATTATAAAATTTCCTGTCAAGTGGATTGAAAATAAATAAGGCATCACGTCCATCTTGTGTACACAAGAAAAAATCGTTGAATCCGTCGACGTTGAAATCGGCGACAGTAATTGAGTTGACGAAGCCTGAGTAGTCACCAACAACCAGGTCTTTTTGATTTTTTTGAAAATTGTTTTTGCCATCATTAAACAGAAATATGGGCAGTTTGTTTTGGTAAATTGCGAGAATATCCTGGTGGAAATCTCCATTGAGATCGGCAACTTTCACCGCGCGAATGCCAGAGACCGGGATATTTAATGAATCCAGATGAATCTGTTCAAATCGATTGTACTTCAGGTTTTTATGCAGCCGCAAACCTTTTTGCTCATCGGCAAGTACCAGGTCCGGATACCCATCTTCGTCGAAATCCCCGGTTGCACCGTCAATGATATGAAAGCTTTCAATTGGAAGACTCTCGCGATTTGTCTTAAAAACAGCGTGCCCGTTGTTTGTGAAATAGGTGCTTGTTTTGTTTTTGCCACCAAGAAATAAATCCGTATCGCCATCCCTGTCGAAGTCCATGGCAATAGAACCGTATTCATATTTTTCTTTGCCGATGCGTGTTTCGACATTGCCACCGGTTCCTGATTCGATAACCTGGTTTTTGTAATAGCCCTGACCCTGATTAATGAGCAAATGATTCAGGCTTTTGTAGCCGGTTATGTAGGCGTCGGCGCGTTGGTCGCCATTAAAATCGGCGACTGTTACACCATAAACATCGGTAATACGATCCATCAGGTTTTCACTGCCGATATGCACCTGATCTGTAAACAGAAATTTGTGCGCCCCGCTGTTTTCATCCGGTTTTGGGCCATACTTTAAAATTGCCCCGCGTCCACCGACGATATAGCCATTTCCGGCATTCAGCATTTCAATATCGTGGAAATCAATGTCGGTGTTGAGGGGGACGATATCCCAGAAATCGCCATCATACTGCAATATGGTGCCGTTCTCGCCAACGGCAAATCCAAAATCAGCCGAGAGCATATCAACGGCCCACAGGTTGTTGGTCGATTCTGCGATCTCTTCTTCCAGAACACCGTCTTTGAAGTGAAGAATCATCCCGCCATGTCCGACAAGCCAGCCTTCGTTTTCGGAAATGAAATCCATGTCGCGAATCGTTGCCTTGTGTGGTGTCGGAATGACCTTCATCGTTGATTTCATACTTTCGATAAAAACGCCGCCTTCACCGCAAATGTAGTATTTTTCTTCACTGACAAACTTGGCGCATTTGAAGTCGATGCTCACGGGGAAATGCAGTTGGTTCCACTTGCCGTTTTCAAAAGAATAACCACCATTCTCGCCCACAGCGATTCCCTTTTCTTCACGCCAAAAATCAAAAGAACGAAATTTAACCGGGAAATTTTTTGATACAAATGTTTGCTGCAGGGGATTGTAGTGCACCAGAAGATAGTCGTGCTTGTCGGCGTTATTGATGGCA
>QQUM01000216.1 GCA_008501545.1 Calditrichota bacterium | reverse complement strand
CTTCACCCAGCATTTCTACAGGGATACCCTGCGCCTGCTGTATATGGTGCATCTGTAATGTGTATTTTGTCACAAGCACTGCAGCTGATCCGGAAAAATCAGTTTGGCGATCGTTAAAGGTGATGAAGTGCAGGGAATCTGCAGGAGTGAGCACACTTAATGTTGTAAAATAGGTGCGCTCGCTTTCCGTATTCCAGGTCGTGAAAACACCCGGATATTCTGCGGCTACATCCGGTGCCGGAATAAATTGAAATGCGGGCAGCCCCTTGCTGGTATCGCTCAGGGAACGCACGTAGTTTTCTACGTTGAGCTCAAGAATTGCATTGCGCAGATTTTCCAGGACCGTCTCCGGTTGCCGTGGTTGTACCCAGCTTTGCAGTGCCGAGATCGGTTCTTCCGGCTCACGTGTTGTAAAGGGATTTGTGCAGGAGAAAAAGAGCAGCAGTGAAAGGCTGTATATAAAGTGATATCGTTTTCTTGTCATCGAGAAACTCAAACCGCGAAGATATTTACATTTTTCTAAAGATAGGATGTTCTCCACGGTTTTCAAATAAAAAATTTGTTTCTCAGCATGAAAGGTGTTTTGCTCTTTGCGTTGTTAACCACGAAATACGTGAAACATACGAAAATGCCATTATTTATGGTCGAAATATCCAGCTAAATCGAACGTCGGTTAACTTAATCTCCATATTGTTGAGACACTTATCGCAGAAGCAGCATCTTTTTCACGATGACATCATTGCCAAATTGAACACGTGCAAAATAAAGTCCTGAGGGTAAATTCTTGCCACTCCTGCCGGTTGCCTGCCAGATCAGGTTGTGGTAGCCTGCCGGCAGTTGTTCATTGTTTATTGGCGTGGCAACTTTTTGCCCCAACTGATTGAAGATAGAAATCCGGACTTGTCCATCGGTTGGCAAATTAAAACGCAAGGTTGTTTCCGGATTAAATGGGTTTGGGAAATTTTGCATAACGGCAAAATCTTTTGGGATGAGCGCCAGCTCTCCCGCCGTTTTTTCCACAAAGTTAGCATCACCGACCGCTAACTTCAATTTTTTTGAGCCGCTTGTTTTGGCAACAAACTGATAATGGTTTTCTTTTCGCAAATCCTGGATTCGCTGCTGTTCTTCATCGATTAAATAGATAGAAGCGTTTTGTGGCACATTGCTATCCAGATCAAAAGCAAGTTCGACAATTTCATTTATTGCGTTGCAGCGCACGTCGATATCCCAGACAAATTCATTCAGATCCGGTGCACGAAAATCTGTGCTGAAACGGTCAGTGAGTTGTTGCCATTCCGGATGCAGGAACGAAACGGAAACGTAACGGCCGATGATTGGCGGTTCCGCTCTTTCATGGTCGTCATAACCTGCCTGACTGCTCTGTTTAACTCCGATCCAGTTGTGCAAGTCGCGTGATTTGCCTGCCCATGCTGAAATTTGAATCGTCCATTCTGCAGCCATCGCGGGTGTGTTGCTTTTTCCGGTACTTTCACCTGCTTCATTTGGCTGAACAACGAGATACATCGGATCATCCGGATTGGCACCTGCTGCGCGGGTGATATACAATGCGTAACCAGACCAGGGTTGCAGGTTGGATGCAATCTCCCAGCCGGAGTTAAAAGCGTACGGTACAATTTCCAAATTACTGTTCACCAGCGAAAGCGATGCGGTATCTATTGCAAAATCGAAGGGTGTTGCCACAAGATTCCATCCTTCGAAAACTTCGATGGAATCGGGGCGCATGGTGCAGAGCGTTTTGCCGGGTCCGGCATCATAAACCAGGTTTTTCTCTTTTGTGATCATAAAATAGCTGCGTCCCGGAATGAAGGGACGGGCAGTGTCACCCTCCAGCCAACGCTGTCCGGACGGGGCGGTGGGATCGTAATCGAATAATCGCCAGGTATTTATTTTATATGGCCCAAGATCATCGACAAAGATACTGTCGATTTGCGGTGCATCAAGTATGTAGGGAATCGAGATAAGCTGGTAATCGGTTGAATCGTTTCCTGCCAGGAGTGATAGTTCATTCTCATTTCTATCGTGGGGACGCGGTCCTTCTCCACCGACAAATGTTGGCAAGGATATCCAGCCGGAGTCCATATCTGCGCAACATGCCGAACCTGGTTGTGCAAAATTGACACGATCCGTACTGTCCTGGGCAAGCACACGGTATTCCAGCCCACGCATTGGAATATCTTCCTGTGGAATGGTGATAATGAAGTCGGTTGACCCGAAAATTTGTCGCGATTCATCGAATGATTTACTGTTTTGTGAACCAGCCGGCCGGTATTCTGCCCAGACTTTTTTTACGCCACGTTCATCTTCAATATGCACGGTATCACGAAATGCTTTTCCATGCACTGCACTAATGTACTTCGTATTCGCCAGACCGGTTATTTCTGGTGGGCAGGTATCGATCTTGTATGCCAGTGTCAGCGGCTCTTCCAGGTTGCTGAAATTGCCAGCTGAATCAGAAACCCAGAAATACATGTTTCCCGGTCCGCATGCGATTGGATTAAAATCAAATTTGAAGGCAGCAATACCATTTTGAATACTACCGATACTGTTCCACTCCGCATAATCATAACCTGACTGTGGAAGTTCATTGAATTTTATGTATACCCGGGCGATATCCAGCAAAGGAACACGACTGATCGGAGCAAGTTTCAGCTTGACTTCTACATTGTCCAATTCAACAAGCCATGCACTTAAAGGAATATTCGATTGCACCAGCGACGGTGTGGAAGGCGGGCTGGTGTCGTATTCAAATCGTAATGTGGTGTAGGCTTCATAACCGGAATTTCCGTCAGAATCGACCAACCAGATAAAGGCATACCAATCACCCTGGATGAGTGATGACAGGGACAATGTTGCACAATTTTGATTTTCAGCGAGGTTTAATGCGCCCCCGTGACCGAGATCTTCATTATTTGTGGGGGGGCTTTCCTGCTGTGTAAATTTCCAGCGAATTTGTGCTATTTTTGTCTCGGCGTCAGCGATTTCCCAACAGAGTTTTAAACCACTCTGGTTGATATAGCCATTATATGCATCACCCCATTCCACTTGCAAATCAACGATACTGGTTGGTAACAACTGGTTGGTGTTGTAGCCTTCAAGATCGAAATGAACAACTTCCTGCATGAAATCATTTGTGGTGATGAGCATATAATATTCGTTATAAACTTTTGCTTTAAGCGGGGCAAAGGTCACCGCAATTTCTACAGAATCGCCCGGCGCAATATCACCGATTGCAGGGGAAACTGAATAGATTATCGAGTCCGGGTACATGACAATTTCATAATGCAGATTGTCATCATAAGCTGAATCGTCTGCTTTTATATTTTTAATGATGAATGTCCGGGTTGAATCCTGATCGCGTTCGACGCGTCCGAAATCCAGGGTTTGCGGATAAATCGATAAGGCCGGTCCTTTTGCAATCCCGCCCACAGATAACACCTGTGGATTTGGAGAAAGTTGTTTGCTATAGATATAAACTTGATCTGAATAAGTGCCACGTTCGAGGGGTGAAAAAAGCACGCTGATTTCCAAAGAATCGTTGGCCGGAATACGCAGCGCTTCTTTGCCTTCCAGAACAGAGAAGGGAGCCGCAGATTTTATGCTGTCCACGGTGATTTCGACACAACTTAAATTGTGCAGCATGAGACCGGATCGCCGATTCAGTCCGGGGGCTGTATCGATAAAAGTAATCGTTGTATCGAATGCCAGACGCGGCCTGCAGATTTCCAGCTGGATTGTTCCCATGGTGGTATCCATAATTCCACCCGCAGATGATTTTGCGCCATGGATCCGGAAATTATATTTTCCATCACCTGTCGGTGGATTGTTTTCATCAATTACGAATACGCCATGCCAGAGTGTATCTGCTTTCCATGTG
>QQUM01000259.1 GCA_008501545.1 Calditrichota bacterium | reverse complement strand
GGTGGTTTGATGAGCTGTTTCGAGCAGGAAAAAAGGAGCACGGACATACATAGAAAAGCGAGCTTGAAAGATTTCATAGTATCACCAACTCTTAAAACTCAGACAGGGTTTCAAACCCTGTCTGAGTTGGTTCAACTTCTATACAAAAAAAGCCAAGTAATTTACTCGGCTTTTTCAAAGTGGAGACGGCGGGAATCGAACCCGCGTCCGAAGGACAAGCGCAGCAGAAATCTACATGCTTAGTTTATCGTTTCATTCTTGCTGCGCATGGCACGGTAAACAGAGCCATTTTACAGCCAGCCTGTAGATCTTACTTCCCGGGCCCAGGCGTCAGGGGAAGCCAGCCACTAAAGTCGTCGCTCTTGCAAATCGCAGTGGCATCAAAGAGCAAGAACGTGGCTTAACCTAGTTCTTAGGCAGCCATAGCATATGAATAATCATCTGCATTTAAGATTTAGTTGCCCGCTTATTTACGAGGGGCGAAGCGACCTCGGCATGCACTCTACGACTCTCGTTCCCCCGTCGAAACCATGTCGTCCCCGTTTCAGATTGGTTTTAAATATAAGCATTCGCGCTGCCGGAAGCAAGTAGCATTGTTGGCGCGTTGCAAGGTGCGACGCACTTCACTTCCACGCGATCACCAAATTCTGACGCGTCTCAAATGCCAGAGCGAAAGTGCGTCGCACCTTCGTCCAGGCTCCTCGAAGGAGTCAGAATTTTAAGACCATATTTATATGTAGTGCGTCGCACCTATTTATACTACCCCTTCGTCGCCTGTTCCAGCAATTCCGTCATGCGGGCAACGAATTCGTTTGGCGATTCCAGGTTGCCTTCCAGCAACTCAGCGCTTTCATAAAGCTGCAGAATGGTTTTGCGCAGCAATGGATCTGTGCTGCTGGCTAAATTCAGGCGGGAAAGGTTTTTGATCACACCGTGCTTCATATTGACTTCCAAAATGCGTTTGGAACCGGAAAATTCCTGATTCATCATTTTCATCATTTTTTCCATTTGCGGATCCATGCCATCCTTACCGGAGACCAGAGTCACCGCTGAATCCACGAGCCGTTTGGAGGCAACAACATCCTCGACTTTATCGCCGAGTGTTTCTTTAATAACATCGATCAGGGACTTGGCCAGATCTTCGTTCAGTTCTTCCTTTTCATCTTTTTCATCGGATGACAAGTCGAGATCTGCTTTATCGATCGATTTCAATGCCTTTTTATCGTATTCGTTGATGCCTGGCACGATAAAAACATCGATGGGCTCGGAAAGCAGCAGCACTTCGATATCGTTTTTCTTGAAATATTCCAGCTTGGGATTTTTCTCCAGGCTCTCGCGGTGATCGCCGGAAATGAAATAAATTTCTTTCTGATTTTCACCCATGCGACTGACATAGTCCTTCAACGATGTGGATTTGCCCTTCTCTGTTTTGGTTGACTCAAAACGCAGCAATTCGATAATTTTATCACGGTTGGTGAAATCGCTGTTGACGCCTGACTTGAAAAGTATACCGAAGTTGGTATTAAATTTTTCAAATTTTTCCGGCTCTTTTGCTGCCATGTCTTTGAGAAAGGCGAGAATTTTTGTTGTCAACGTATTTTTGATTTTTACCATCACCGGGCTTGACTGGGTGACCTCGCGGGAGACGTTCAATGGCAGGTCTTCCGTATCGACCACGCCTTTGATGAAGCGCAGGTAATCGGGCAGCAGTTCTTTACAGTTGTCCTGAATGAAGATTTTATTCGAATAGAGATGGATGGAGTCGAAATCGTCCGGGTTGCGGAAGAAGTTCATCGGCGCGCTTTCGGGGATAAATAACAGGGATTTGAAGTTTACAGCGCCTTCGATGTTTATTTGCAGATGTGCTGCCGGCTCCTGATAGTCATTGGAAACAAATTTGTAGAATTCATTCAATTCGTCTTCTTTAATGTCGTCTTTCGGGCGATGCCACAGGGCTTCAACCGTGTTTACTTTTTCCTCACCGACAAAAACCGGGAAATCAACAAAGTTGGAGTATTTTTTAATGATGTGTTGTACACGGTAATCTTCAGCGAATTCCCATGCATCTTCTTTTAGTTTGAAGGTGATTTTTGTTCCGCGATCGGCTTTGTCGATTTCTTCGATGGAATAGGTGCCACCGCCATCTGATTTCCAGCGAAAGCCTTTTGAATCCTGATCAGCGGCGCGTGTTTCCAGTGTAACTTCATCTGTAACCATAAAAACCGAATAGAATCCGACACCAAATTGCCCGATCATTTCGGCATTCAACTGCTTGCCCTGCTCTTGCATTTGTTTGACAAATTCAAGCGTTCCCGAGCTCGCTACCGTACCGATACGCTCTACCAGATCATCGTGGGTCATGCCGATTCCGCTATCTCTAATGGACAACGTGTGTTCATCTTTATTGACTTCGATCTGAATTTTCAAATCCGCGTCCGCATCGAGTACATCTTTGTCTGTAAGCATACGGAAACGGATTTTATTCAATGCATCTGATGCGTTGGAAATGAGTTCCCGTAAAAATATTTCTTTGTTTGTATAAAGAGAGTGAATGATCAAATGCAGCATTTGTTTCATTTCTGCTTTGTATTCAAACTCTTGCGCTTGTTTTTTGGTTTTTTTAGCCATTATTACTCCCTTATAAATCTATTAGTGTTAGTTAAACGGAGATAAACGTTTGCCCGGAAAAGTTTAATCCATAAAAATAATACAGCAAGCGAGTTTATTTCAAGATTTATGTATAATATTTTAATTTTTTTCACAATGATTAATTAAACGCTCCTCCCAGCGATGAATAAACGGTATTTGAATCGTCCGGATTTTTAACAATCCAGTCTGAGACCCCGAATGTTTAACGGAGAGATTATTTCTAGGAGCCGAGAATGATATACACGCCGAAATCGTGGTATAATGAATTGATAAAAAATTCTGAAAATAAACCCAATTATTATCCGATTAATGCCTCACACCTGCGTTCAGTGCAGGCATTGATTGCTGAACCGCACAGTAAAATTCACCAGGTATTTAATCAGGAAAAAGGGGCGTTACCCAAATCAAAACAATTCGTCAACTCGCGAAAAGACCTTGCACTTTATTTCTCGGGTAGCTGTCCATACGAGGCCTTTAATCCGCTGCCTGTTGGCGTGATTTTGCGAATTGATGACTGTTATGTTTCCCGCGCTGTTGCCTGGTCGACGCATGATAATAGTGCATTTTTCTCAAATATTAAAATGACGAGTTTTTTTCATCCCGGTGTGCACACAGTTTCCATTGAACCCTTGAATAAGAACCTGGAATTTGATGCCGCGAGTTTTATTAATTTGACGATTATCGAGTTTTGATTTAGGCTGTAGGCTTGTTGGCTGTAGGTGAGGGGCGAGTTATTTCATTCGCCGAATGCCTAGAGCCCCATAGCCTTGGTCGTTATGTATTTATGATGTTGTCCCTCCAGTATGCTTTGTGATCATAAAAGCGAATATTCCTTCTCCTTTTTCAATCTACTCCCACCAACGCCTTTGCAGTTCGATTAAACGGAACAGCCCCAATAGTGTCTCTTGCAATATTGGTTTTATCACATTTTATTAAGTTTGAAATTAAAATTCTATCGAAATGCAGGAGAAACTTATGTTACAGTATGTTGTATCAACCGTTTTCATGTGTTCTTTGCTTTTTCAAACACAGGCATCGAATACACAGCCCTGCCAAAGCGCAGAAGCCCGGCAATTCGATTTCTGGCTGGGAAAGTGGGATTTGTCCTGGCCGGGGGGGCAAGGTGGAACACCGAAGGATCAAATTGGAACCGGAACCAATGAAATTACGAAAATTCTCGGCAGCTGCGTTGTACGGGAAAACTTTTCTTCACAACAAATAACATTCAGCGGTCAGAGCTACTCGGTT
>QQUM01000527.1 GCA_008501545.1 Calditrichota bacterium | reverse complement strand
AACAATTCAGGTGCCAACGTAATATCGGACACAACCACGACGATACAAACAGCTTTTATCGTTTTAAGGGCGGAAAATGGTTGGCAACAGAACGTGAGGGAATTGGTCTGGATGAAACCCACGGGCACAATACGCTGCTCATCGATGGACAAGGGCAGTATCGACCTGTTGCTCATTACCGGGAAGCCGATGAATTCGAAGGGAGCGATGGTTTTATCCAGCGAACGGCAAATACCGCTCATTTTGACTATATTTCTGCAAACGCAACCAATCGATATCGCCAAATACCTGGCATGAAAGCGGTCAACCGGGAAGTTCTGTTTGTGCGACCCGACTATTTTCTCATGTTCGATAATATCGAAGCAGGTGAACAGCATTCGTATGAATGGATTGTTCATTTTCAAGAAGGTTCGGAAATCGAGAATAATTGGATCCGGGGGAATGCCGGTGATGAACAGGTTTTAGGCGTTGGCATAATATCACCGCAAAAGTTTTCAATTAACACTGGAGTTGATGTATTGCCGTATGTCCGAATTAGCCCTGAGCAGCCGATGGCAAATGTTCGTTTTCTGAACGTACTTTATCCAACCGTAAGTTCAGCATGGCAGGTGAAGCCTGCCGTAACCATTGTCGATGAGAATGATGTGGCACTCTTGGCACAGCTTAAAATGCAAAATGGCAGTGGAAGAATTGATGAAGTTATTTTTACTGAAAAACCTGCACGAAATGAAAAAATCGGAAAGTATGTGTTTACTGGAAAACTTGCCGCAATTACACAAAGTCAGGAACTTGGAGTAGAAAAACTGTTTCTTTTGGATTGCAAATACCTGAAAGATGATTCCTCAGGCATAGAATTTATAAAAACGGAGGCAGAGAATGCGACGGTTGAATTTTCATTTGATGAGAAAACTATTTCCATTTTTGGCGATGTAACGCAACAAATTGTGTTATATGGTCCAACTATAGAAACAATCGTTTTGAACAAGAAAGCAATTCAATATACACGCCGGGGTGATTATGTTTTTATTTTTGGAGATACAACCCCACCATCACCACCGGTCGGTGTAAAGGCAACACCAAGCGAAGGGGATTAGTGTTTTAACGAATAACACATAAATAATAAAGCCAGGGATCATCGATGTTTTTCAATTCGTGTTCTTCTTGTACTTCCTGTCCGGATTTATAAGAGAACACGCGGATATCTTTGAAATATTCTTGTAATTGTTTGATTTGCTCTTCAGCTTTGATGTAATAGATATCCAATCGAAAATCCAAAGCACCGTCTTTGAAGATAGTATAAGTTGAATCCTGCAGCTTTGCCATATTGATAGCATTGTTATAAATATAATTGAGTTTATACCATCTTTTAAAATTTTTAATTGTTCTTTTTGGGTGCAATGCAAACTGATGTTTAAACTCAAACAATCTATGAATATTGTTTAAATTATGCGTTGAGAAACAAAAATACCCTCCTTTTTTCCCAACTCGCTTTATTTCTTGGAATGCTTTTAACCTGTCCTCGTGTGAAATTACATCTAAACCATTGAAGCTGAAAAGTATGAAGTCAAAAGTATTGTCTTCAAAAATACTCATATCACGAACATCACAGACTTCGAATTTTACGTTGTCCGGGGAGTTCGAAAATCGTTTTTTGCATTCCATGATCATCTCTTTTGCGTAGTCGAAACCAATGTATTCTTTTACTTCACTTGCAAAAAACGGTGTTGTGCGCCCACCACCAACACCAGCATCGAGCATTTTCATTTCCGGTAAATGCGGTTTTAGCAGGTTAAGGATGGTTTTCTCAGGAGGTTGTAGATAGGTTTTTCTTGAGTAGTGTTGAACTATGTTCGTTGAATTGTAAGTTGCTTTATTGTGTTTCAATTTTCATCCTATTAATTGAACTGTCAGATTATTTTCCATTTTGAAAGTTGATTTGCAATTTTGGCATTCACCAATTTTGTTTTTAAAAGTAAGTACTTGTCCGCATTTGCAAACCCAACCGCGTTGGCGGGCTGGATTTCCCACAACCAATCCGAAAGCAGGAACATCCTTCACAACAACTGCACCGGCTGCTACAGTTGCATATTTTCCAATTGTAATTCCAGGCATAAGAACAGCTCCAGCACCTATTGAGACACCTCTTTTAATTCGTGTCGGTAACAGCCAGTTTTTTGTGCTGTATCGTTTTTCAGCCTCGGGTAATCTTGGTGATCGAGGATAGCGGTCGTTTGTAAACAACACATTGGGCCCGATAAATACGCCATCCTCTACTGTGATGCCTTCCCAAATCATGCAGCCATTTTTAATTGTCACATTGTTGCCAATTTCAGCGCCGGATTCTATAAAACAGTGGTCGCCAACATTGCAGTTTGACCCGATGCGAGCGTGTTTCATGACATGCGCAAAAGCCCAAATTGAAGTGCCCTCACCAATGGATTCTGTTTCGACTAATGCCGTTTGATGTATAAATTGTTTTTTCATAGTGAATGATGTTTGTAAACAGAGCATCGCTCTGAGTGAAATATTGACAAAAAACTTCGGAGCGCTGATTTGACTATCGGCCCGGGTTTCTTGCTTGTAGCACGGCTACTTGGCAGTATGATTTACTGAATACAAGCCACTTGTCAATTAAAAACAGTTACTTTTCTATAACACTTCGTTATTGATGAGCAGGTGAATTTCTAGGTAGTAGCTTCACGACGCGTATGGATAATTTGCCTGATGAGTGCAAAGTCATCTTTATTAAATCCTTTAAATAATAGAACAGCAGCAAAATATATTATTATTGATAGAAATATATTGATAAAGAAATGCAATCCAAGGGTGTGTGTGAACAGATAACTAAAAACTCCCATTAGCGCTGCAGCTGCAAAAAATCGCCAGGTTATTTGGAAAAAAGGGATTCGATATCCAATTCTCCAAATGAAATAAAAATGCAGGAGTACATAAAATCCATACCCACTGGTCAGAGCTACTGCGGCACCGTCATAACCTAACCAGTAAATAAATAAAATTGCTGAAAATACTCTGACTGAAGAGCAGATTATATTGGCCTGTAGAGCTGTTTTTTGCTTGTTTGTCGCTAACAGCGTTCTCCACAATATCCCACTGAGAAAAATCAAAATCGGCATCCAGGCCAGAATTTGCAGGGATCGGATGGATTGCGCAAATCCTGCCCCGTAAAACCAGGTGATCAACTGATCTCCCAGCATCAATATTCCAGCAGCCAAAGGAATTGCTACCGCCATTAAATATTTAACCGCTTTGTGCTGAATGTCTTGAAATTTTTCTTTAGCCTGTCCAAATGATTTTGATAACAGTGGAAAAACGATACTCATTACACTCTGGGGAATAATATACCATACAGTAATGAGTTTTAATGCCGCTGTGTAATGCCCGACTTCTGCATCAGCCTGAAAAAGAGACAAAACAATGACTTCGGTCTGACTACTAAGCCCACCAAGAATCCCAAGCATAGTAAATATTTTTAAGTCTTTGATAAGGCTTTTGAGAAAAGTAAAGTCGAATTCCCATCGAGGTCTGACTATATATTTTACAAAAAACATCCCTTTGATGATCAGTGTAATATATCTAAAAACGGTAAAGTTGATAAATATCGCAATAATTCCATAGCCATTGAGCAATAGATAAATCGTCCCTGAGATATTACCTATATTTTCAATGATTTGTGAATAAGTTATTAATTCAACTCGCTCATGAGTCACTAGTGTTGCATCTAAAATCACCATCACGGCTGTCGGGATTAACGCAAGTCCAATTATATAGAGTCCTTGCGTTGTCTCAGGTGAATAGCCAAACGAGGGTGCTATTGTATACAGCCCTGCAACAATTAGTAAAGTCACAACAACACTTAATATGCCTAAATGGGATACGTATC
>QQUM01000162.1 GCA_008501545.1 Calditrichota bacterium | reverse complement strand
GGACTCTAACTTGAGATATTATTGAAAGACGGGTTGTCGAAGGGAAGGTGGGTTTTACATTTTGTAAAAAGCAAACAGATGAAACTAAAATGGCAAAATTATTTAAGGCAAAATACTCTTGCCATTCCTTTTCTAACTGCTGAATTGACAATGTCATTAAGTTAATAGCATCATGTCATTCTGTAAGAATCCTTTTAGGGTTTTTCTACAGTCTTTGAACGAAGATTTACAAAGGTTCTAAAAAGTTCCTTATAGGATGACAGCCAGTGGGGCTTGACTTAATGACATTGACTGAATTGAGCAAATTTTTATTTTAATCCCTGCGTGTATTGCAACAAAACTACTCATGCTCAGGGGGCGGATGGGGTTGTCTGTCTCCGTGCTTAGGCGGTTGCCTGTCTCCACTTTCAGGCGGAGGTCTGTCACCGCGACTTGGCCGAGGTGGGTGTTGTCCATCCCCACGCCTTGGCGGGGGCGGGCCGCCAGCTTCCATCCCCGGGGGAGGGTTTTGACGCAAAGCTTCTCGCATTAACAATTTCAGTTTGTTTTGCTGTTCCGGTCCGCACAAATTTTTCAAATCTAAAAAGTGTTGAAAGGTTAATTGTTCACGCATTGCTTCCTTTTCCTGCACGAGTTTTAACAGGGAATCGGAGAGCATGGGCTGTGGGTTATCCTTCAAAACTTCATCAAACATCCCACTTCTTAATTTGCGTATTTCATCTTCCAATCGACGCGTTTGCTCGCGGTGTTCCTGACGCAACGTTAAATAACGTTTGGACTGCGTTTCATCAAAACCCAATTCTTTTTTCAATAATTGTTGCAATCGCCCATTATCTTCGACAGGATTTTTCAGCGCTCTCTGTGGTTTTGGTCCTCCAGGTCTTCCTACCCATAAAAGAACTAATATTGTAATATTCATTAAAAGCAGTGCTAATACGGCATAGGATAAATACCGTTTCTGTTTAAAAATATCCATTTTCTGGTCCTATTTAATACTGAATAATTCAATATTTTCACTGTCAGGATTAAAATCACCTGCCAGCAATTCAACCAATTCCTGATGTGAATCGGATTGTTCCGCCTGCTCGGGCGCGTTTAAGTACCAGACTGCTGTACTTATGTTGATAACTAACAAAAGCGCCAGCGTTGCCGGGCGAAGAATCGCTGAGATAACATATCCTTGTCGCTGATTTTCCTGCAACCTGGCCTGAATACGGGTATAAAAAAACGGATTCGGCGGCAGCTTTTCAGCATGTTCAAACTGATCCAGCGCCTTCTGGACTTGTTGCTCAATTTTTTCTTTTTTATTCATATATTTTTGTCCTCCTCATAATTTGGACGTCGATTAAATCGAAAACTTACGCTGGTTACACCATTTTTTTGTAATAATCATACAACAGGCTGTGAAGATTTTTTTTAGCGCGGTGCATCAGCGCTTCAACAGCCGAGAGAGATAATCCCGTCATCGCAGCAATTTCCTTATTTTTAAATCCTTCATATTTGCTCAGTGTGATAACCGTTCTCTGGTTCTTCGGAAGTTTCTCCAAGGCGGAATCCAGCGCCTGCTTGTGTTCCTTTTGTTCCATGTCCTGCTGTGGATCGCCCGGGATTGGCAATGTAATTTCTTCCCTTTCTTCATTGAATCCAAATAAAGAAGTCAGTTGCGCAAAGCGTTTTTTTCGCTTCTTTTTGCGAAGAAAATCCAGCGATTTATTCACCGCAATGCGATATACCCAGGTAGATATTTCCGCTTCCTCACGAAAACGCGACAGCGATTCATAAACCTGAATAAACACCTCCTGCGCCACATCATCCGCGTCTTCCGGGTTTTTCAAAAACCGGAAGCAGGTGTTGCGTACTTTCTCCTGGTGCGTTTCAACTATTGTCCTGAAATCAAGCGCTTGTTCCATTATACCTTCAACTAAAAAAACTTGACACTTTAGGCCTTTCTACGTTAGACGCTTCTCTCTTAAAAAAACGTGCGCATAAAATGCAATATAATGCTTTTTGAAAAAATTCTTTAAAAATATTAGAATTTTCTGTCTACCTGTATATTTCCCTGGTCTATCCATTCACTTTCGCATATAATCAATACAATTTTATACTTTATCACTTATATTTTCTTATCTCTCCCGGATTATAGTGAAAAGCATGTATGAGTTTTATAAATCTAATGAAGCAGAACAGTAACGCTTCTGCAGGAAATCAGTAAGGAATTTATTATGGAAACAAAGAGCGCAGGTGCCGTTGATAATTTTGGCATCGATCCGAACAAAAGTTACACTCGTCCATTTATAACGATCGTTTTTCTGTTTTTTATGTGGGGATTTATTACGGTAATGAATGACGTACTCATTCCATACTTAAAAGATGGATTTGATTTAAACTACTTTCAAGCGGGACTTATTCAATTTTCCTTCTTTGGCGCCTTCTTTATCATTTCATTGCTTTATTTTTTAATTTCTCTATCGAGCGGCGATCCTATCAATAAACTGGGTTATAAAAATGGTATTATGGTTGGGCTTGCCATATGCGGTTTGGGCTGTGTTATGTTTTATCCTGCCGCGCAAACCCAAATGTATATTTTCTTTTTGGGCGCTTTATTTATTTTAGCCACAGGTGTAACCATTTTACAAATAGCTGCCAATCCGTATGCGGCAATTCTTGGCAAACCGGCAAATGCTTCCAGCCGCTTAAATCTGGCCCAGGGTGTAAATTCCATGGGTACTACACTTGCTCCAATTGCCGGCGGATTGCTTATTTACAAAGTTTTTTCCGATGGAACGGTCACAGTGGATTCGGTTAAAATACCTTATCTCATATTTGGCGCTTTGTTTTTTCTGTTGGTGTTGGCAATAAAGAAAGCCACCTTGCCAACTTTTACAAATGTTGAAAAAGTCGAAAAAGGGGCCGGCGCTTTGCAGTATCGCCATCTCAAGCTGGGGATGATTGCCATTTTCTGCTATGTGGGTTCGGAAGTCGCTATCGGTAGTTATCTCATTAGTTATATGGGAGATAAAGATGTTCTTGGATTACCCGAGTCTATCGGGAGTTTGTTTTTAGCCTATTACTGGGGTGGAGCGATGATCGGTCGTCTGATGGGTGCTATTTCATTGAGTGACATGGCAAATCAGACAATAAAATATCTGTGGATGGGAGTCGTTGCTGTAACTGTTTTTATCCTTGTTTATCTCATCACAGCTCTTCGTTTTGAGAATGGTTATTTGTTGATGGAGTTCATGGCTTTTGATAAAATCGCTCCATTTATACTCATGATTGTACTGAATTTTATAGCATTTACGTTTGGTAAATCCAAAGCTGACAGGTCGTTGGGAATTTTCTCTGTTTGTATCATTTGCTTGTTGTTGATTGCTTCCTTTGGCAAAAGTCACATTGCGTTTTGGGCGGCCATTGGCACCGGGCTGTTTAATTCAATTATGTGGTCAAATATTTTCACCCTGGCAATTAAAGACTTGGGCAAGCATACAACTCAAGGTTCATCACTCTTGGTGATGATGATTGTAGGAGGCGCGATAATTCCGTTGTTGATGGGTTATGCTGCTGATACAATTGGCATCAAATTGGCGTTTCTTGTACCAATCCTGCCTTATTTATATTTATCTTTTTATGGGTTTTCAGGTTATAAAGTTGTGCTGCCAAAAACAGTGAAATAGCAAATTGAAAATTGTGAATTCGTCAGAAAATGTGTTGGTAAGATTTAAGATAAACAACATGAAATCGAGTTCTATAGAACAGTTCCCTGAACAACAGCAAAAATGGCGACAGGATGCAGTCAACGAATCAGTAGAACATTGCCCCTTTGGGATAATCTAAAAATCTACGCACAGCGCTAACTGGAAAATCAGACAATATCTCTTTCAATAATGCCCGGTATCCGGCAGGGTGGAAGT
>QQUM01000417.1 GCA_008501545.1 Calditrichota bacterium | reverse complement strand
CATAAGCCACAACCAGATCGTTTGGTTCGAGAAGATCATTGAGGGGAATTTTGTCCGTTTTACTTTTATAAAGACGCCATTTTTCTGGTTGGATGAATGTTGTGTCTATGAGATGAGGGTGGTTGGTCGGCACTGCATTTTTCTCACCACCGATTGTGTGCAAGTAATCGGTGAAAAAGCCGGTGCAAGTGGCCCCATGTTTATAATCCGTCCTGGAGCAAGACGCACAGTTTGGAAAGGGACCCCGGATGAGCCAGTTGTGGATGAATTTACCGTTCTCGTACTGAAATTTGACGTCATCACCTGCGGTTGCATAGCTTAGCACTAAGAGCAAAAATAAAAAACATGAAACCATGCATTTCCACACTTTATAGATCACCTCCTCTAACTCAATAAGCACCAGCCTTGCGAAGGTTTGGAACCTTCGCAAGGCTTGACCAAGTCCAAACTTAATATTAAATCCTAACGTTACTCCAACTCCAAGCGATACAAACGAATTTCATGGGAATTATTCGGTCGTGCAACTTCAGCATAGACCCACAATTCACTGTCAACCAGCATCCAGTGTGAATAACGAAAAGTATAAAAATCACCGGGAGTTGAACTGATGGCAACTGGCGAATCAATGGTTAAATTGGTGATGTTGTGCAAATCGAAGGTAAAGCCAAAACCGGTTCCGATATTATAAACCGGATCGTACCATTGCGTGCTCGATCCCTCATAAACAAACAAATAACCGATGCCAAGGGGAACAACCGATGCCGGTCGGATGAAAAAGTTATGCCAGCCTGTCAAGTCCATCACCGGCTGGTTGACATCACCGGCTGGTGACCATTTTTCGCCATCTTCGCTAACGAAATGGAAAAGACGCTCGTTGCGCCGAATATATCCGGTGACAAAACAATGGTATTTCCCTTGTGCATGAATAATAAATGGGTCTTTGTACTCCTTTACTGAAACATCACGCGCATGGCGCTTCTCCTGCGCTTGAATAACAACACGGGCTGTTTTGGGATCGATTGTGCGTAAATCCGCAACATCATCAAATTTCATAATGGACCAGGAGCCACTCTTCCACGGACCGCAAAAATACAATTTTAAAAGGCCGGTTTCCGGGTCGGCAAGCATGGCCGGTCGTTCGAATCCCGGAATTGGGATATCTTGCCGATGAATTCGATGAATTTGTTCAAAAGCAATCCCGTCTGTACTTCTCAGAATGCGCAATTCGTATCCTCGCAAACCCCGTGGATGCTCAGGGGAACGCATGCGGCATACCATCCAGAAAACGCCATCATTGTCTCGGACAACAGTTGGCGCACCGGCCCACCATTCCGCGGCGTTATTGTCCGGTTCGAGAACAACAGTATAGTTGTTAAATTTTGCAGCAATTTTTTCAAGGGAAGGCGCTATTTCGGGTACAGGCCCTTCCCACGCCGGTTGCTGGGAATAGAGCATAACGGGGTACCAAAAATAAAGCAGGACGCTGCACAAAAAGGCAGCACCCTTTTGAAAGGATAAACTCATTTAAGTTTTCATTTAATATGAGTTATTATTTAATGTGAGTTCGATAATAAGAAAATCCTATGAAAAAAGTGAATTAATCTTAGACATAGTCCAAAGGCGTCCCGCCGAGGATAACAGCTGTTACGCTCAGCGGGACGCTTTCGCTCTAGTTCTATCGTGTCTGTCAAATGATGAAAATTCTTTTGTCGAATTCACGTTATTTGGTATAGCTGTCGTACATGGTATTTAATTTTTCAGCATCCGGTTTCCCCGTTATAATAGCGATGCGGTATTTAAAAGTCACCGACTCACCCGGATTCAAGGTTAAATCCATGCGCTCTTTGCCTTCGCTGAATGTGCCAACGCCAAGGGGATTGACGGAAAACAACCCATAACCACGTGCATGCCAGTAAGTTGGATGGCCAACGTTTTCCGGGTTATCAAAAATAACGACTGAAACATCTTCTCCTTCAACGACGCCGCTAAGCGCAATCCATTTTGCCCTTTTTCCCCAGACATCCAAACCTGTGACACCGTTGCTGTTAAGATAATCACCTGACACGCCGGTATTATCAAGCACCGGAACATTGGTTTTATCGCCGTGGGTATCGATGAGAACGATGGGTTTATCGGAAGGCAATTCCAGAGCGCGGGTGACACGAATCGCCATCATGCCTTCTTTGGTATCGTTGAAATGAACTTTTTCATCCTGTGCAGTCAACGTTGTCGTGCGGTCGATAATTCTCGTGTTGGCATCTGCCAGAAAAACGAACTGCGAATGTTCCTTCAAAAGAACGGATTGATCCGGTTTCAACCAGTTGTCTTGCACTTCCAGAACACCTTTTCCAGTGCCACCTTCCGTTTTCACGATTTTATCGTTGCGAATGACGCCCATTTCATTAAAACGTGAAGCTGGAATCGCATTGGAATTGCCCCAGTAATCCAGTTCGTTTACCTCGCCATAATTCAGCCACAGCCCAATATGGTGCGGATGATCAATCCGTTCACCCGGACGCGGTTGCAGCGGGAAGCCACGTGTAATCACATGCCCTTGCGATGTCGTCAGGGGAAATAAAACTGTTTTTTTCAAGTCTGGAATCGTATCGGTGTAAAGAAAGGAAGTAAATAAACTTCCATCAATTGTGACATCAACGCGTTGTTCATTTTCAACAGGCGTTACGGCTATTTGATGACTTTTCATTTCTTCATTTCCTCCCGAGCAGGAGAAGTAAAGTGGAAAAATGAGGAGAATAAAAAAAAGTAGTGATATTTTTCTGAGCATTTTAAGCCTCTGCTTTTACAGATTTATATGATCTTTAATCGGTTCTCAAGTTTACAAGCCAAATGCGTCATCCGCCACCAACGGATAGCGGATGAACCACATTAAAAATTATACTTTTTCCGGCACGATGTACGGTTCACGGTAGGCGCGTGACAACATTGCATTGGCTTCATCATCATCGACGAACGCTTCTTTTTTGCTGTCAATTTTCAATTCGCGCCCCAGCTGATAAGAAACATTTGCCAGATGCGGCAATGCACTTGAAAGGTGTCCGGTTTCGATTTCGCAGGTCAAATCATCTGGTTTGCCGCTTCTGACAGCGCGAAAGAAATTCTCAACATGTCCACCGCCACCCGAACCGGATAAATTCAGCGGATCATACGTATCATCGTTATCACCCGATGTGGGACCAGGCTCGTTTCTGCGCCCGAAGAATGTCTGCCAGTTGCCGCCGGAATCCATTTGCAGCCAGCCTTCGGTTCCAAAAAACAGCGTCCCAATTTTTACAGGTTTTGCCTTGGTTGAAGAAGTGACACCACCGCCGGAGGATATTTCGATGTTCGGCAGGAAAATACCTTCAGGGTTGGTGTACAAACCCCGCGTGCAAAACTCAAAAATAGTGCCGTCCGCGTACTCAAAAACCGATGTTTGGGTATTGGGTGTTTCCTGAGAGCTTTCATAGGCAAAATAGCCGCCAAAGGAGCGTACTTTCACAGGATATTCATTTTTATTTATCCCCCAACGTGCAAAATCAAACTGGTGCGGTCCCTGGTTTCCCGTATCGCCATTGCCGTAATCCCAGTGCCAATGCCAGTTATAGTGGAAACGGTTGCGATTGAATGGGCGCTCCGGTGCTGGTCCCAACCACATATCATAATGCACTTTTTTCAAATATTCTTTTGTATATGGCGTCATCGTACCACCGGATTCAAAATTCAATTTAAATTCTTCACCCGGCTTCATCGGGCCATCCGGGTATTGTCCAATGTTACCGCGAGGTTTAAAACACAATCCTCTGGCCATGAATATTTTACCTAATTTGCCGTCATGGATAAACTTCATTCCGCGGATGGCTTTAAGATTGGAGCGATTCTGGAACCCAACCTGTACAACGACATTGTATTTCCGGGCTGCTTC
>QQUM01000002.1 GCA_008501545.1 Calditrichota bacterium | reverse complement strand
TCAGGGGAACGTGTGGTGTGTTGAGTCTGGTGATCTCTTTAAATTGGAAAACGACCAATTTGTAAAGATATATAATTTCGAATTCGACACTTCTGATGCTATTCGTAAACTCGTTATAATAGACGATCGTTTGTTTGCCTGTTCATCAAAAGGCCTTGCTTATTACGAAGATGGCGTCGAAAAATTGGTTCAGGGGCCGGATCCTGCAGCGATGAATTTGTATAATGTTTTCAAACGATCAAATGGACAAATTCTTTGCGGAACATTAGGTGGTTTGTATTATCTTTCCGGTGACTCCCTGGTAAAATTTGATGAGCTATTTCATATTGATTCACCGGTTTATTTTATTCTTGAAGATAAGGATGAACGATTGTGGTTCGGAACGGATCGTGGTGTGTCGCGCTGGAATGGCTCGACCCTGAAACACTTCAGCCATCTACACGGTCTCGCAGGACACGAAACCAACCGTTCAGCAGGATATCTCGATAGTAAAAATACAGTATGGATCGGGACCGATCATGGTATCTCAAATTACCAGCCGAAATACGACAGCAAGCCACCGGTTGCTCCACGACTTGAGCTTACGAGAGTCCATGTGGATTCATTAGATATCCTTGAAACCCATCAGTTAAATCTCGAAGCCGGTCAAAACAATATTCATATTCATGTTCGCTGCATTGCGTTCACCGATGAAAAAAATATCAAAATAAGCTATAAACTCGATGGAGCAGGGGAGAATTGGCAAGTTGAAAGCCCTTTACTCAAACCGGAAATTCAATATACAAATATTGCACCTGGAAAATACCGTTTTCAAATTCGTGCGGAAAATGTCGACGGAATACAGAGCGAGATTGTCTATTCACCGTATTTTCGCATAAATCTTCCGCTCTATAAGCAGGCGTGGTTTTATGCTCTGGTCGCCATTCTTTTCACTTCATTCGTTTTTCTGATTTATTTGCAAAATTCCCGGCGCAAGCAGGCTGAATTGCTCAAACTGCTCGTGGACGAAAGAACGGCCGAGTTAGCCAGCACCGAGCAAAAACTGCAAGAAATGTTTAACCAGTCCAGGGATATCATTTTTATCTGTTCAGCAAAGTGGGATTTCCTTGATATCAATCCGGCAGGTCTGGATATTTTTGGATTTGAAGTAAAAGAAAAAATTTTTAAAAAGAATTTTTTGCTTCACCTGGTCGAAAACGAATCGGAAAGGGATAAACTACGCGCGAACATTGTGCAAAATGGATATATTCAAAATGCGGATGTCATTGTAAATTCGAATTCAGGGAGTAAGGTTTACCTGATTTTATCTGCTTACGCTGTTAAAGATGATAACGGCGAAATGACAGAAATCCGGTGTATTTTAAAGGACGTCACCGAACGGCAACAATTGACAGAGCAGCTCGGCAGAGCAAAGCGAATGGAATCGATCGGTGTGCTGGCTGGAGGTATCGCGCATGATTTTAACAATATTCTATCAGTAATTATTGGATATGCTGATATTTCCCTGGCTGAAGTGGCCAAGGAAAGCATGCTTTACAAAAACATCAAAGCGATTAATGATGCTGCATTTCGTGCGAAAGATCTCGTCCGGCAAATCCTTTCTTTCAGCCGTAAAAAAGCCGATGAAATCAAACCCGTAAAGGTTGATAGCATTGTAAAAGAGGCGCTAAAGTTTTTGCGATCATCCATTCCCTCATCTATCGAATTGATCTCCAATATCGATAAAAATATCCCACATGTACTGGCAAATCCATCTCAAATTCACCAGGTGATTATGAACTTGGGGACGAACGCGTATCAGGCCATTGGCGAGCATGTTGGCAAGATACACATCGAATTAAGTTGTGTTGAGCCATCCTGGGATCAAAATTTTAACTTGAAAGATGGGCAGTATGTTATGCTCAAAATTAAGGATTCCGGCAACGGCATGGATCCGATCACACTCGATAAAATTTTTGATCCTTTCTTTACGACAAAACCCGTCGGCAAAGGAACGGGGCTTGGCTTGTCTGCTGTTCATGGAATTATCCACTCCATCGGGGGAACCATTCAGGTTACAAGTGAAATCAATGTTGGCAGCACATTTCATGTTTATTTGCCTGTAGCGAAAGCTGAAGATATTGAAGAAATTGCAATTACAAATAATATTCCAGGTGGCAATGAGCGGATTTTACTCGTTGATGATGAAGTATCGGTCGCGAAAGTTGTCAAACAGATATTAAGTCGCCTGGGCTACACGGTTTCGGTAGAACACAATAGCCGGGAAGCGCTTGAGCACTTTAAAAATGATCCATTCCAATATGATTTAATTATCACAGACCAAATTATGCCTGAGATGACAGGGCTCCAGCTAACAAAGGACATCCTTACTATTCGCCCGGATATGCCAATCATACTGACCTCAGGCTACAGTGAGAAGATTGATCCAGATGAATTAAGAACTTTGGGCATTAAGGGATATATCATTAAACCGGCAACTGCACGCGAAATAGCAGAACTGATCAGGCAAGTCATGATAAAAGAAATAACGTGATGGCTTACATTGAATAAAACCTTGTTGCATTTATCATTAATATAAATGTATATTTAAGGCAAATCCGGCCCTGTGGTTAATCGACCGATTTAAGCAAATCATATGATCCGACCTCTTTACGTACGCTAGCGCACCCTTGGAATTTTTTGAACGACTCTTCCTCCTGAAATCGAAATGAATCAACTTATTGCTCTGTGATTTGAATCCGGATGTATTGATGCATTGTAATAGTATGCAAACCGATCATGCAGTTGAATTATGCAAATGGAGGAACCATGGCTACTCAAATTCAAAACGTACGACAGCTTCTCGCAGATGTGAGACAGGAACTTCGTAACAAACCAAATATCGTGGCAACCGGAGTTGGGTATAAAGTTGTTAATGGAAAACCAACCGAAGAACCCGCATTGATTTGTTCAGTCAGTACAAAAAAAGCGAAAAAATTTCTGTCACAGCATGAACTTATTCCAGAAAAAATTCAAAATATTGCGACAGATGTCTACCCAACAGGCGTCATTCATGCACTGCAGGATCCCAAGCGTAAATTTCGTCCTGCACCCGGTGGTGTAAGCATTGGCCATGTTTCAATTACGGCCGGGACACTTGGTTGTCTGGTGGAAAAAAATGGACAGCAGTATATTCTTTCCAATAACCACGTATTGGCGAACAGCAACGACGCAAGCATCGGTGATAATATTATTCAACCGGGAGCCGCAGATGGGGGGAGTTTTCCGGAAGATCGAATTGCAGAGTTGAGTGAATTCGTGCCCATCCAGTTTCAAGGCGGAAGCGGCGGGGGCGGCGGTGGTGGTGGAGGCGGCGGAAGTGACTGCAAAATAGCCAACAGTACAGCAGGTGTGTTGAATGCAGTTGCGGCGTTGCTCGGCAGTAAAACGCGCCTTGTCGCTCAAAAACAGGTTGTAACGCAGGCTGGTGAAAATCTTGTTGATTGTGCAATCGCCAAGCCTTTGTCGGACGATTTCGTAAAGAATGAAATACTCAATATTGGAAAAATAGCAGGTGTTGCCGAAGGCACCCTCGCAATGGCTGTGAAAAAAAGTGGCCGCACGACGGGATTCACGACCGGTACAATCCTGCAAATCGATGTGACGGTGGATGTGAGCTATGGCACGAATAAAATCGCGACCTTCGTTGATCAATTAATGACAGGTGGCGGGATGAGTGCAGGTGGTGATAGCGGCTCGACGATTCTCAATGAGCAAAACGAGCTCGTTGGCTTGTTGTTCGCCGGAAGTAGCAACAGCACCATTTTAAACCGGATTCAAAATGTTTTCACTGCGCTGGATATCAACATTCTCCCTTGAGTGAGTTATGAAACCACTGGAAAAAATAAAAGAAATTAAAGCGGCACATGAGGACAATTGGATGGCGCTCTCCCGTGTACAGGCAGTTGGCATCGGTTTACTCAAAAACGGTGAAACCGGCATTGTTATCAGTGTTGATAAATATGATGTCAGCCTTGTTAGCCTTATTCCGGAGCAGATTGAAGGCGTCTTCGTTGAAATTGTGGAAAGCGGAACGTTTCATGCATTGTAGATTTGGCGGATGTTCGGGGCTGAGTCAAAACATGATTTCAGTAAATAAGTATGCAATTCAATGTATATACATATTTAAGCCCGTAAAAATAGGCGGAGCAAAGCGAACGCCAGTCAATTCCCCTTCTGGAAGGGGTGGGCCCGATAGGGCTCGGGGTAGGTAAGTTTTGAGCTCAACCATTTATGTAAATTATCAAGTGTTGTGCAAAACCCACCCCCTTCGACAGGCTCAGGACATCGCCTGATCGCGAAAAACCGCTTCGCTTTTTTCGCTGATCTGTCCCCTCCCGAGATGGAATTTAAAAGCAGATTTTCAATCCGTTCCTAAAATTCATCTGCTCGTGTTTACACCGACTTGCTCTTGCATTTGAAACAAAATATCCTTTAGTTGTAAATAATTTTTAATAACTAAAATTAATTGTACTGAGGGTTTGTTTTGTTCAAAGCACTTTATTTTTTGTGGTTTCTTTGGGGAATACTCATTTTTTCTCTACTTTTAACCTGCAAAAATAATCCCGTGGATACCGATAAAAATATTGTTGCTATTCAAATCGAACCCGGGATGAATGAAATTTATTCAGGGAGTATTATTCAATTCACAGCAATCGGCCTGACCGGTTCCGGGGAACGGATTGATTTAACGACGGAAACAACCTGGCTGAATACTCCTGTCCTTGTCGGCACAATTGATGAAAACGGCATCTTTCGATCCGTCAATTTGGTAACCGGCATCGAAACCGTTTTTGCACGCTACGGTGAATTAATTGATTCTGTTGCGGTTACGATTACAAAACGAGCCTCATTTTTTTCTGTATTGCCGCGTGTCAATAAATTGATGGCCGGCCGTTCCTTGCAGTGTCAGGCAGTTGCCGCCTATCAGGACGGTAGCCAGGCTTATGTGAGTGAATTGGCAAAGTGGTCGGTATCTCCCGGAACTGCGGCAACTATCGACTCTCTTGGCAACCTGCGTTCAATTTCCGGGCGTTCCGGGATTGAAATAGTCACAGCATCCTATCAGTCCGAGTCAGCAACCGCTGAAATTACCATTGAAGAAAATCCAGTTTCAATCTTTGAAATGGTTACAATTCCTGCGGGATCTTTTTCGATGGGCAGCGAAAGCGGTGCTGAAAATGAACGTCCGGTGCACTCCGTTTTTCTCGATTCTTATGAAGTAGGAAAATACGAAGTTACCAATGCACAATACGCAGCTTATCTGACAGAAGCATTGCATCTGGACGAAATTCGGCATGAAGACGGATTCATATTTGGGAAAAATGCACCGCACCAATATGCTATGTACACGCGAATCAATCAGCCAGGATTGGGGCAACCCTTTATAATTTATAACGGATCTCCCGGCGAATTGGGGGACTTTGTGGTGCGATCCGGTTATGAAAATCATCCGGTTGGTAGAATGACGTGGTACGGCGCCAAAGCATTTTGTGATTTTTACGGCTACCGTTTGCCAACAGAGGCTGAATGGGAACGTGCCTGTCGTGCTGATCAAAACCTGGAATACGGTACAAAAGATGGGACTATTTCACCTGATTTGGCAAACCTGGCGGAAACGTCGGGAGCGGATATTTATGAAACTGGAGCGCCCGTCGGTTCTTTTCCTGCCAATCCGCTGGGAATATTTGACATGTGTGGTAATGTGGACGAAATCGTTTTTGATGAATGGGCGGCTGACTTTTATCAGCACAGCCCGGCAGAAAATCCCATCGGCCCTGGTGAGCCGCTGTGGACAGGTCTTGCTGATGCGGATATTACAATAATCCGTGGGGGATCCTGGCTCCGCAATGCCATTGGTTCGCGGTCAACGACGCGGAATATAATCGATGAACCTCACGACAATGTTGTCATAGTTGAATGGGCCGGATTTCGTGTTGCACGTTCAGTGAACTGAAATTAATACAATTTTCGCTTTTTATTTTCAATTGAGATAAATAGAGATGATCGATTTTAAAAAACATTCTTTTATCGTGTTTATAAGCGTACTCTTTTTCAGTTGCGATTCGAATCCGTTTAGTAGCAATGTAATTTCGGGCAACCGTGATACGATTTCCGGCAGGGTGGAATTAAGTGGAGATGAGCCGGAAGGTGTTTACATTTGGTTGGAATCATTTGGTGTAGGAACTTTTTCTGGCCAAAATGGTGACTTCAAACTGACGCTTCCGCCTGGTAATGCAGAAACCAGCGGAACCTTTAATCTCTACTTTTTTGTTGCCAATTATGCTATCGACTCGGCCAGGGTTGCGATTAATAATGGTGAATTTATTTTCGGTGATCAGGAAATTGACTCAAATGGCCGTTTGATTGGAACCAAAAAACTGGATAAATTTTTGGAAATTGTCACAACAGTTTTGCCTGAGAATGTTGTGACTGCACCAAATGTACGTGAAAATGTTAAGATTTCAGTCGATTTTACTTCGCTTATAGATTCCACAACAATAGTGATTCCGAGATCAGTCCCCGGGCTCCTGGGCGGGGTTTTTATTGAAAATATCGAAACAGGGGAACTGTATTTATACAGCAGTTTGCCCGTAACAACATCCACAACGTTGATTGTGGGCAAGGTAAAAATTACCCGCTCACTAACATTTGAATTTATTACGTTGAATTTGCCAAGAGCACAATATCGTTTCGTCCCGTATTTTTTGATTTTCCATCAGCAAATTCCGGGTGGACTTATTGAAAGCATCGGGCAGAACACATTGGCGTTTGCTCCAAATTTTTTAAAATTACCCTTAAAAAAACAAGACGCCATTTTTGAAGTAAAATAGTAAATTTCCCCGCCGTTTGCCTTCATTTGTAAGCACGGAGACCGTGGCTGCGAGGGAGATGGATTTTGTTAAAATTACTGTAGATTTGTGTAATTCGTGGACAAAATCTTAATAAAACTGCTTTTCTCCTGTGTAAACTGACTACCCGGAGCAGCAATCCCCGATTCTTTGAGCTCCCATTCATCAACTCAATCAAAAAGCGTGCGAATATCGTCCCGCGTCAATTGCTTGAAGAAAGCCCTGTCCGTGGAAATGAGTTGATCGACGAGTTGCCGTTTCTTTTGCTGCAGTTGCAGGACTTTCTCCTCAACCGTACCCTCGGTGATATATTTATACACAAAAACATGTTTATCCTGCCCAATGCGGTGGGCCCTGTCTGTTGCTTGCACTTCAACAGCCGGATTCCACCAGGGATCAAAGTGGATAACATAATCAGCCGCTGTAAGATTAAGTCCAACTCCGCCAGCGCGCAAACTGATGAGAAACACTTTGATGTTCTCATCGGACTGGAAATCATTGACCTTCTTCGCGCGATCCCGCGTTCGCCCGTCGAGGTAGCTGTAGGAAATGCCACTCTCGTCCAACTTTTTACGCATGATCGTCAGCATTTTTACGAATTGTGAAAAGACCAGTACTTTGTGCCCCTCTGCAATAATTTCCTCAAGTTGCTCGGTTAGCGCATTGAATTTTCCGGAATCCCGTGTGGTTTCCGGTTCCACCAGCATTGGGTGGCAGGCGATCTGGCGCAATCGCATTAAGCCTTCCAAAACCGTAAACCGCGCTTTGTCGATGCCTTTTTTATCCAGTTCTTGCAAGATAGTCGCCCGATAATAATCTTTCCAATAGTGGTAGAATTTTGCCTGCGCGTCTGTCATATTTGTGTAGCAAACGGACTCTGTTTTCGGCGGCAATTCAGAAGCGACCTGTTCTTTTGTCCGTCGAAGGATGTATGGATAAATTAATTTTTGCAATAATTCCGCAGCAGCTGTGCTGCCCGTCTTTTCGATTGGCGCAGCGAAATTTTCCTGAAATTGCCTTTGTGTGCCGAGAATTCCCGGATTGAGAAAGGACATTTGTGACCATAACTCCAGCGTGTTGTTTTCGATTGGGGTTCCCGTGAGCACCAGACGGTGGCGGCTTTTGATAATTCTGGCTGCCTTGGCAGTTTGCGAGTTGGGATTTTTGATGTTCTGGCTTTCATCGAGAATTGCATAATTATATACATAATCTTTCATGAACCCGATGTCCCGGCGCAGGGTGCCGTAAGTTGTAAGAACGATATCATATTTTTTGAATTCTGCAACTGAGCGCGGCCGGTTTTGTCCAATTTGCAGGAATATGCGCAGGGAAGGAGCAAACTTCTGTAATTCGTGGGACCAGTTAAAAACCACGGAGCTGGGCGCAACGATCAAATTTGGCTCTTCCACATTTTTACTTTTTTCTCGCAGCAGAATAGCGATTGCCTGAATGGTTTTTCCCAGCCCCATGTCGTCTGCAAGAAAACCACCGAAATTGTGTTCCTGCAAAAACAAAAGCCAGTTATAGCCTGCATACTGGTACGGACGCAATGTCCCATTGAGCGTTTCAGGTACGGTTTGTTGTTCAATTCCCTGAAAATTGCGCAGCTTACTGATAAATCTTAAATAATCTTTGTCAGCCAGGCGTTGATCTGCAATTTCGGCCAGTGTATCAATCAGTGTTATGTGATAGCGTGATAACCGGATAGCCTCGTCGGTGACGTCACCCAGCAGAAAGAGCTGTCGAAATTTTCGCTGCAAATCTTCCGGAATTAAAGCGGTGCTGCCATCAGAAAGTGTTATGAATTGTTTGCCTTCGCGAACGGCCTTTTTCAATGCGGCCAGTGAAACAAGAATGCCATCGAAATCAAAACTTACACGCAAGTCAAACCAATCGATGGACGATGAAACTTCGGTGTGAATCGTCGGTGCACTTCGTCGAATACGAAAATCTTTCAATTCACTTTCACCATAGAGTTCAAAGCCAGCCGCCATGAGCTCGGGTGCTTGAAGATGCAACCACTCGACTGCCCTGGCCTGATCCACTTTGAATACAGAATAATCAGCTGTCGCGGCTCCACTGTGCTGTAAAAGGCTTTGCATTTTCTGCTCATCTTCCGTGTGCCGAATCAGCTTGATTATTTTTCTTGCTGATGCATTGGTCAGAAAATTGATGTCCTGGTTACGGTTCGCTGATACCTCCAGGTTATCGTAAGCATATTTTAGCGTGATTTGCAGCTCACTGTCCACTTCGTGCAAGTAGAGCCGTGCTGTTGGCGTATCGTTGATTTGTACAATTTCCAATTCATCATCGAGATCAATGCTTTTTGCAAAATCTGTGTTTGTCGCGACGCGTTGCAGGAAAGATGGAAATTCATTT
Source organism: Calditrichota bacterium (assembly GCA_008501545.1). Classification (GTDB taxonomy): domain Bacteria; phylum Zhuqueibacterota; class Zhuqueibacteria; order Zhuqueibacterales; family Geothermadaptataceae; genus Bioreactorimicrobium. The sequence continues at coordinate 5,895 of QQUM01000002.1, read as the reverse complement.
TGTGGGACACGCAGGATATACCGCGGTTCTGTAAATGGCAAAAGCATATCGGCATTTGACGCGCCCTGTAATTTAATAAGTGTCGTATCACGCAAAATCCAGACGGGATTTTTTGTTAAAATAAAGTGCTTCGGATCGATGGGTTCTTCAATGTCACCCCAAATGAGAAATGGTCTGCAAACGACATCACGTCCCTCGACTGAGGTTTTAAATCGAATCGAAGCAATTGTCTCGCTCCGCTTGAGCGGAATAGCGCCGTGCCCATCTTTTTCAAGATAGAGATGGCTTTCATCGAGAAGGTTGAAAAGAAATCCGCAATCTGCGCCGAGTGAATGACGGATGGCCACGTGTTTGGTGTACAGATATTTCATATTCAAACCACCAAAGCCGTGGTTCTCATGTGCGAACACGTAGGATAGAACAAATCGCTCTTTTTGATTTAGAATAAGATTGTCTGTACCGATATCATTGATCTTCAGCCGGGAACGACGGCCAAGTTGCCTATCCTTGCGTAAAAAAGCCTTTTCGACGAGAAATGTCCAATGGTTCCTGTTAAGTTCGAGATGGAAAACGGGTTGCCAGGCTTGATCAATATCTTCAATCGGTTTTTCAACGACGCGAACAAATTTTTCCCAGCCTGGCAGACGCCGGACCTGTGCTCGCTGCGGCGTAATTGCGGGTCCACCTTTTGATGCATGGCTGGCATCGACTTTTAGACCTACAGCAACCATGTGTTTACAAAAGAAATCACAAGGGCAGGAACAATCGAACTGATAGCCATCGGCTTCGATTGAAATTGTCACTTGATAGATGGAATTTCCCACAACTCGGGCTTCGATGGATTCATCTGTACGGCGAATGATCGTCACTTTGTCTTCGAGAAAATAGCTGCGGCCACGGCTATAGATTCGATCGTCAGCTTGTTCACGTAAGTATAGTTTGGTTAGTTTTTCCCAGGACACGTATTTATCTTAAATTTAAGTAGTTGAAAATGATGAGCCGGATTTCAATTCCGGTATGATATAATATTAAATGGACGCAGCAGCATTCAGTTGCATTGTATGCGGCTCCGTGCGGATTAAGTGGAGCGGAAACCTTATTAGAAAGCTGTACTCGACTCTGCCTATACATAAAAGCACAGTGCAGCGCAAACAGATAAGATAAACGATTTTTTAATTTAAACAAATTAATGTCGTAATTTTTATTTAATTCCTTCGAAAAAAGCGAAGTACTTCGTCGAGTACACTACCGTAAAAACGGTTTGGTTCGGGGATGTTAACTCATTTTTTTATAGACATTTGGGTGGAAAACCAGGAAATGAGTAAAAGACTTGAGAGGCCGGATATTAATACATGTTTTTTAAATCGATCTCACATTGTGTTATGTTTTGTCCTCCCAAAATGTTTCGATCAGAGCGCCGTTCTTTATATCAGCCTGAATTGAAGGCAAAGACCTGACTGGGTGAAAATACACTTCCTTCATCCCGAGCGGAGTCGAGGGAGCATTCGTTAGCCTCAAGATATGCTTCGACTTCGCTCAGCATAAAGGTGGAATTTGACTTTTCACACAATCTGGACATTTGGGAATGACAGCCGGGGCGAGAGAAGAAAGCTTCAGAACTTGCTTTTGGAAACCAGTACGCGTTGCATTTCGCACTGAAGAATATCAATTCTGCTTTTTCATTCGGATAACAGCACGATTTCTTCTGCCTTTTTCAAATTGCATGTTTTTCATCGTCATGCTGTAACCATCTTTGCTGGCAATGATGGCAAAACTTCCGTCCGGTACTTTGGCAATGAGTCTTCCTTGTGGATCCGTCGTGCCGAGTGTTGAAGCGCCCTCCAGCGCCCGGCGAGTGTTGAATACAATTGACACGCCGGGGATCGGCTCCATCGATGACGCATCTTGTGCAATGATCACAACATCTGTTGGAATTGGGACCATGTTCGCAACCACATTCCGATCATTTGGTGCAATACGAATGGCAATTTCCTCAAAATCATTTTTACGAACGAGCGCAGTATAAGTGTATGGTAGCAACCGAACATTTACCGGTGTTTCCCGGTTTATTTCAATCGTTTTTCCTCTTCCGGCAATTTGCACTACTGTCGCTGCGATATCGCCCTCACTGTTGCTTTCTGTATTTCGTGCGCCGATGGTGACGTATCGGTACAAGGTTTCTGTCACGAAAGTTGGTGAATCCTCAGTGATCGCTAAACTGAATCTGCGGCTGATAAATCCCGGCTTTTGGAGTGTGATTATATGTTCGCCTTCCGTAAAAAATAATGTGCCATTTATACCGGTAATACCGGAAGGTGTGGTGTTGTCATCGATAAAAATTTCCGCTCTCGGCGGAATGGATTCGATCTTGACTTCCTTACGAAAGACTCCCTCAACAGCAATATGATGCTTCATTTTATTGAGGCGCTGAAACCGCCAAAACCGTTTGTCATTTATGGTTTCAAGGTCTTTTTGTGCATCGAATTTTAAACCGTCAATGCCTGGATAACTGCCTTTTTCCATTTTAATCTGAATGGGTTCTTTATCGACTTCCCAAAAAACGGTGGTCGGGGTTTTATCTGCCAACTTTGTTTCATTGATGTAGATCGTCGCACCGGGTGGTTGTGACGAGAGTTCCAGCTGCACTTTGAATTTAAACGAATAGGGAATGCTGCCATGCCGCGATTCTTCACCGGCAACTTGCAGCTCACCTTTGCTAAGCACATTAAATGATTTTGTGATCGGCTCAAATTTCGGCAAAGCCAGCTTTAGCTTGTGAACACCCGGATCGATTTCATCCAACTGCAATGGGGTTTTTGATGCCAGGGGCTTGTCATCGAGATAGACCTGTGCACCGGCGGGTATGGTTTCGATTCGAATAGCCGGTGGGAAAAGATAATCATAAATGCCGGTACCGTACGGTGTGATTTGTGCAAAAGTATCTGCTATCGTAAAAAAGATGAACAAAAGTGGAATCATCGCAGCGCCAAATATGAACGCTTTTGGATTTGAACGTGCAGACAAGCGGACGACATCGATGATGGTTTTGATTTCTTCGCCGTCGGTCTGTGCCGGACCCTGAGAAGGCTCATCGATGATGCTGTAAAAACGTGAAGCCGATTTCGATGCTGCCCCGCTTTGGGAGTTTTCCAGTATTTTTACCAGGGGTTCTTCAGCTGACTTCTTGCCCTTTTTCTTTGAGAAAAAATTCTTTGGCGAGAAACCATGTTTTTCTCTCAGTGATGATTTGCGGGATTGTTTTTTCCCTGGCGTAAAGACATTCGAACTCTTTGAGCCGTGACTTGATTTGTCGGATTTCTCAGTTTGAAAAGTTTTTTGTTCCGGGACATCGTCATCCGATTCAATATCTATATTGGCGTCGTCGGTTTTTTTATTTCCGGCAAAATTTAAAGGAGTTGAATGGTCGGAAGCCTCTTCTTTCTTCTGTTCAGCCGATGCTTCATTCTTCTCTTCAGGCGGTGCATGTGCTTCCTTCTCATCAAGCACTTTATCCTTCGCTTTAGCTTCGGTTTTTTCCTCGGAAAAATCGGGCTCTTCCGGTACCGAGTTTATTTCAGTTGTCTCAAATGATTCGTTTTTTTGGTCTTCTTCGAAAAAGGGGATGTTGATCTCATCCTCGTCGGTCACACTTTCGTGTTCTGGTACGTTAACCTCAGTGTCGCCTGGTTGTTGGAAATTGGATTTTGTTTCTACCGTCCCATTTGCGCCAGGCTCATCGTTCAGTTTTTCTTCTTCCTTTTCCAGATGGGTGATGACTTCTTCATTTAACGTAAAGCGTTTTTCTGGATTTGAGCTGGCAGGTGTTTCCTCTTGTGGTTCCTTGACGTCCTTTGGGGAAGATTTATGACTATGTTCAAAAATATCCGTATCTTCGGTTTCTTCATTTTTATTTGAATTTGGCGGGATGAAATAAGCCGTGTCTGTTGCTTCGCCCAAAACTGGTTTTAGGGGATCATCTTCACCAGAGTCGGAATCCTTCTCAATAGTAAAGTTGTTTTCTTCGTTTGGGCTTTCCGGTTCAGTTTTCGTTTCTACAATCTCATGTTCATCCGCTATTGCTTTTTTATTCGTATTCTCTTCACTCTCAGAGATAATTTCGATATAATCGGTTTCGTCGTCATCCTGTGGTTTTAATTCAGTTGTATCCGAACTTGTTTCATTGAGATCAATGTTGATTTCCATCTCCTCGTTTTCGGCTACCTCTGCCATTTCCACATAGTCTTCAGACATGAGAAAATCATCGTCTTGATTTAAAACCTCACTGTCTGAAGAAGACGAATCTTTATCACTTACGGTCTCACTCCTGTCATTTGTTTCGCCGGGTTCAGTTTCCGCTTCTACCGAGAATTCTTCATCTTTTTCTATTTCACCAGCTTGTTCCGATTGCTCGAATAAATCCCGGTGGTGCAGATTTTCTGTGGCGTCATCTTCTTTGTGCTCTTCCTGCTCTCCGTCCCGGGATGTCGTCTCGGTTTTTTCTGCGTCGGATGACATCGCGGCTGGCGCGTCCCTATCTGTTCCAGTTGTGCTTTCACTTACTTGATCATCCGGTAGATTCTTCGGTTGCTGCTCAGCTTCTTCATTATCAGGATGGGGTTTGCGTTTTTTCAATAGATTCTGCAAGTAGGAAAGCGCTTCATTATCGATGTGCTCATCCGGTTCATCCTGTGCAGCACTTGGTTCCGGTGGCGCATTTTCAATTGTGGATGCCGTATCATTTTCCTCATTCATACTTACTTCCGGCACAGGCATATTTGCATCACTTGTTGTATTTAATGTTTGGCCGAGCAGTTCGATGCCGCTTTCTTTGATGAAGTCAGCAAGTTCTTCCGTAAAATTGGCGTTGGATGCGGTTAAAATGAGTTGATGGAGCAAATCCATGTACAATTGATTTGTTGCGGCGTAGCGCTGCGTTGGATGCTCTGCAAGAATTTTCGTCAGAATTAAACGCAGTTTATCCATGACTTCGAGCGGATGATCCGCAAAATAAGTTGCATTGTTTTTGAAAATATCATCAATAAGTGCAGCAGGTGGTTCGTCGAGGTTAAAATCATCTCCGAGCATGAGTTCGAGAAACAAAATGCCGAGCGAATAAATATCTGCACGAAAGTCTATTTTCGCATCTTTATCAAAATATTCTGGTGCAATTTTTAGTTGCTGCTGCCCTGCATTTCTGTTGAGCTCATCTTGAATTAGCTGGTAACGGATTGCGGATAGTTCGACGCTGCGAATTTTAACGCCACCATTTTTTGAAATGAAAATATTTCGTTTGCTTAGCCCATGGTATGCACTGGTGTTCGCCAAGCCATTTTGCTGCATCCGCCTGGAGTGAATATAATCCAGGCCGGTACAAATTTCAGTGATGATAAATGAAACAAGGTGAATTGGCATTTTTTTACCTGAATTCACCATGAAGGTAAACAGGTTTTCGAGTGTGATACCTTCTGAAAATTCTGAAATGAGCGCTATTTTGCCGTTTTCTGCGGGCAGTGATTCCTTGTAAGAAAGAATATTGTGGTGCTTGAATTCTTTGTAGGAATTTGTGATATCCGCTATATGCACGGTCGACAGTTGCGGAGACAACAATTTTGCTTCAACAAGCTCATCATTATCTTTGTTTTTGGCGAGAAAGCTCTGGCTCGCGATATCACGGGAGAATTCTTGGTAGAGAGTGTATTTTTCAGAAAATGGTGAATTTGGATTCGGCAATTTTCAGGCTCCCCGCTTGTTGCGGTTTTAAATATAGAATAAAGTCCAGATAGGAGATGTGGCTGTAGAAATACGAATAAAGCAAAACGTATGCCATCGGTTCGTTGATTCGAAATGAAAACATGGCTGGTGATGAACAGATGAATGCCTGTTCGAGGAAGAGAC
>QQUM01000517.1 GCA_008501545.1 Calditrichota bacterium | reverse complement strand
TTCTGTTCAGTTGACAAATCGTGGTTACTCAACCGTGAACGCTGGCTGTTGATGCCGTAACGAATTTGCCGTTGCCGGACTTGTTTTTCAAAAATCATCGCTTTCTCTTCCAGCGTCATCTCTTCGAAACAAATTTGCCCGAGCCCCTTGTCTGTGAGAATGAGCACGCTGTTTTCCGGGCCTGGCGAAATGTGTTTTACAAGCTTTCCCGGAAGCCAACGCAGGCCAAAATAATAATTAAATTTACCATCTTCCCGAACCATGAACGCGCCACGAGACGAACCAAACCACAATTTGCCATCGATTTCAGAAATGCAGCTAAGCTGTGGCCAGGGGAGCTTTTTGTCCAACGGCTGTTTTACTTTTCCTTTATCATCCAGGACGAAATAACCATCACCGGTTCCAACAAAAACAGATGAAGTATCTTTTCCCAGCGCCATGCAAGTAAAATCATCCCCCCTGTAAAAAGACGTCAACAGCTTTTCTTTTGGCATAAACGCTAAAATTTCGTTCGAAGTTAAAATAAAAAATACATTGCTGGACTTCTTGTATTTGATATCCACCACTGGATGCACATTCAGCTGCTCACCCCACAACCGCTTCGAATCTTTCACATAAAAAAGGGAGTCCTGCGCTGCAATAAGAAAATCGAAATCCGAACCGGCGCAAAATTTTTCCGGGTTTGCAATCCTGTGCCGCGAAAACAGTTTCCCCGCCCATGCGTTACTCAACACAGCTTCTTTATCGAGATACACGAACTGATTTTTATAGACGAGCATATCGCTTATGTGCTTATCGGCCATGGGTTCGTAGCGCCGATCCGGTTTAATTTGACCGGGGTATTGGAAATGGCCGTTTACCGGCCAATAAAGTCCGTTTGAACTGAGAATTTGAATGACGCCGTTGCGATCCGTATACACTTTTTGCAGTTTTCCAACAGTACCGTCCACGTCAAATTTGATGGCATAATCTTGTAGGTATGGCACATCTTTGTACACCGGTTGCTGCTGGCCGGCATACGCTTGTATACAAATATTCAGAAAAAAAATAACGAGAATATTCCAAAGACAGTGAAATGAATTTTGCATGATTTCTACCCTATATTCATGAGATGGTGGGAAAAATGTGGCCTTTTGACGGTCTTCTAATTAATTCTATTCCCCTTTCTCTACCCTGATCCGCTTTAACTCCGCGTCATCTCCTACATGTAAAGGATGCACCGGCTGGCCGTTTTCCGTGATACCGAAACAATGCAATTTTGGAATTTTACGCATGATCGCATCGTGGCGGTCTTTGTAGGTACCGCGAATTCCCCAGGCAGCAATGACGGTGTGTGCCTGTGCTGCAAAACGCTCCAGGCAGTCGTTGTTCTCCGGGCCGATTGGGTCGGTAACATTGATAAATTCGTTGGGATCCTCAGTGCGATATCCAAAAATATAACCGATGACGATGCCACCAAAGCCATGTTTGTTGCCCAATTCAACACACTTCAGCACGGTTGCGCTATCTTCGTTTTCTTCAGTTGGAGATGGATTGAGGGTGAGGAAAAGAGCCAAGGGTTTGCTGGGATCCCAAATACGCCACAGGGCGTACTGGTATTTTTTGCATTTCGAGATGATGGCGCCTTTTTGAATTTTCATATTTTTAGAATTCTGAGTTTGTCGATTAAATTTTCATACATTGCGAGTGGATTCCAGCCAAAAGCATGGGATTGTCTCAAAATACGGTTTAAAGGCTGTAGGGGCTGAGTCAAAACATGAATCTGAATTATAAATATTCAAAATTATGAATACATACAGAATCTATATTGTTAAGAATCCACCTCGAAGCATCCTGAGTAATCCCGCGCATTTTGCGGGATGTATCGAAGGGTGTGTGCTCAGAAATCCACCCGCACCTTTCGATACGCCCCGCTAAAAAGCAGCGGAGCTACTCAAGATGCTTATTTGTGAAATAAACTAAAATCCTGTTAAGTATACGATTTCCTGTATTTTTACTCACTGTTTTAATGCTTTAACACAGCCCCGGTTTGCTTTAAATTATTGCGACATGAATGTCGCGTTACATGTTTTGATACCGCCCAAATGCAAAATGACGAATACAAGAATCTCGAGATATTTTATTGCGTGGCGGCAAGTGACACGTAACCTCGATAAAACCCACTTGAAAATTGATCATTGGATTTGAATATTGGTTATTGATTTTTTATCTCACAAATTCGGTCGTAGCCAGCGCTCCGCTTCCTCAACAGAAATATTTTTCCGCCGGGCATAATCCTCAAGCTGATCTTTGCCAATCGTTCCCAGATTAAAATAGGCAGCATGTTCATTGGCAAAATAAAGCCCACACACTGATGCCGCCGGTGCCATGGCCAGATTTTCTGTCAATGTGATGCCACACTGCTTCTCAACATCGAGCAAACGGAATAGTGTTGTCTTTTCCGTGTGGTCGGGTTGCGCGGGATAACCGGGGGCCGGGCGAATACCGTGATAGCGTTCTTTGATTAAATCTTCCTGTCCCAGGTTTTCATCCGGAACATATCCCCACAATTGTTTTCTGACCTTCGCGTGCAAATATTCTGCATACGCCTCTGCCAGACGATCGGCCAGTGCTTTCACCATTATAGCGTGGTAATCATCGTGTTCGGCTTCATATTTCGCCACAAGCTCTGCGACGCCAATGCCGGTTGTTACAGCAAACATGCCGAGGTAATCTGCCACACCGGAGTCTCGAGGAGCAATGAAATCGGCCAGTGCTTTGTTCTTATTACCCCCACTTTTTTGTGATTGCTGCCGCAATGTGTGGAAAGTCGCAAGAACTTCGGAACGGCTTTCATCACGGTAAAGCTCGATATCATCGCCCACTGCATTTGCCGGAAAAAATCCCGCAACGCCTTTAGCGGTCAACAATGCATTTGCAATGATATCATCTAACAATTTATTGGCGTCATCAAACAGATGCTTCGCCTCTGTACCGACACCTTCTTTCTCAAAAATTTTCGGGTAGGTTCCTTTCATTTCCCAGGCGATGAAAAATGGCGTCCAATCAATGTAACTTCGCAAATCTGAAAGTGGAATATCGTTTTCCACATGTATACCGGCATGGGTTGGTGCCACAATTTTCTGTTCAGCCCAATCTAAACTCAATCGATTTTCCTGTGCATCATTCAACGTAATACGGTTCTTTTGCGATTGGCGGTGCTGGTAATCCTGGCGTAAACTTTCGTTGCCTGCTTCGATTTTTTTTGCAAAGTCTCCAGCATCAGCAGAAGTTAATTTCGCCACAACAGGCACACAACGCGAAGCATCCAGCACATGCATAGTAGGCTGATCGTACTCCGGCGCAATCTTAACCGCAGTGTGGATTCGTGAAGTTGTTGCACCGCCGATGAGCAATGGTTGCTTGAACTGCAGCCTCCGTAACTCGCCGGCGACGTGCACCATTTCATCCAGTGAGGGTGTGATGAGGCCACTCAAGCCAATCACATCGACCGCATGTTTTTTCGCTTCGGCGAGAATTTTCTCCGCTGGTACCATGACGCCAAGATCGATAACGTCAAAATTATTGCATGCGAGTACAACACCCACGATATTTTTGCCGATATCATGCACATCGCCTTTTACTGTTGCGAGCAGAACTTTCGGCGCCTGCTGCTGTTGCTGTTCCTGCGCTTTTTGCTGTTCGATGTACGGGATCAGGTACGCGACCGCTTTTTTCATCACACGGGCGCTTTTCACCACTTGCGGCAGAAACATTTTACCGGCGCCGAAAAGATCACCAACGACATTCATGCCGTCCATCAGCGGCCCTTCGATAACATGAAGTGGATTTTCGAATTTCTTTCTCGCCTCTTCCGCATCCTGCTCAACAAAATCTACAATGCCTTTCACCCGGGCATGCTGCAGGCGTTCCTCAACTGAAGCCTGCAG
>QQUM01000751.1 GCA_008501545.1 Calditrichota bacterium | reverse complement strand
CTCTTATCGAGACTTGATGAAACCAGAATCTGGAATCCCGTTTGCCGAACAGCATGCCCAGGCACACTCCAGCTATATTCGGGCAAAGGATCGGCTATTTTCACATTTTCAGGCTCCCGGATAAATTCCACCATCAATCCCTTCGGAACGGTTTCAACCGGACTCTTACTTATGCCGGTTGAAAGCAAAACAAGTGAAAAGAAAGTACAGATTAGGATTGTATTTTTCATGAAAGCTTCACTTTCTTAATTTTGAGTATAGACAATCTACCCTGTTTAATTCATGAGCACCTAATTTTGAACAAGGAGTGCAAGCCTTTTAAGGATTGCATGTTGCAGCATGCTTTATTAAAAAAATCCTGGCTCACTTAATGTTTCGATTTAAATCTAAAAGAACCAGAATCTTCTCCACAGATTTTCACCGTACTCCCACCCTTTTCGAACCGGTTCTTTCAGATATTGATTTAATTCAGGACGGTTGGTTATTTTCATATCTTTAGCATCCCATTCAATCTTTCCGCCGTGTTGGGCTGCAATGATTCCAAGCAGCATGACTTCAGTCAATGGCGCGGCATAATCAAAGTTTGCCCCGGGCATCGGGCCATCGCCTTTAACAGCACGTACAAATTCTTCAACCGGTCCGCCTATAACACGCGGGTATTTTTCAGGTAGTTTTAATTTATTCAACTCCCGCATTTCATCAAGATTCAATAGGCGCGGGCTGTCAGATCGGTGGTTGGTGGTTCCTATTGTTTTTTCGCCTTTATAGATTGTTCCATTATCAGGCAAATCCTGGCTAAATTCCCATTTTTCTTTCAAGTAGCCTGGTGTGGCATTTGGACCATTGTGCCAGTAGAATGTGCACGGTTTTTTTGTACCACGATGTGCAAATTCATAACGTACAGTAACACTGTCGTGTGCAATGAGATGGTTGCGCTGTGTGACCTGCTCAGCTTCGATACTGATGGGTTCATAAAGGTCTAAAAGCCAAACAGGCGCATCCGCGACATGACAGAACCAGTCACCAAAGGTTCCGGTGCCAAACTGTGTAAAACCACGCCACCGTTTCGGGTGATATTCTTTGTGGAACGGTGTTTCTGCATTGGGGCCGAGCCACAGATCGTAATCCAATCCCTCAGGGATCGGATCTTCTGAAAGGGGGAAACTCACAGATTCGGGAAAATAACCACCGTTCCAGTGAGGTCCCGGCATCCAACTATGGACTTCAGTAATTTGACCAAAAACATCGGCTTCATACCATTCACGCAGCCGGCGGATACCGCCAAAGGTGTGCCCCTGATTCCCCATATTGGTAATCACATTATATTTGTGCATTGCTTTTTGCAGCGTTCGAGCTTGCCAGATATTATGCGTCAGCGGTTTCTGTGTAAACACATGTAAACCGCGTTCCATACAAGCAATTGTCGCCACAAAATGTGTATGATCAGGCGTATTGATACAGACTGCATCAATCTCATCATCCATTTTATCCAGCATAACACGAAAGTCACTAAAGGTTTTCGCTTTTTTAATATGCGGATACTCTTCTGCATAGCGAAAGAGCATATTAGAATCAACATCGCACAAGGCAACGATATTTTCGTTTATGCATCCTTCAAAAGCCATATTGGCAATGTTTCCGCATCCTATCATTGCAATATTTAGTTTGCTGTTTGCTGGACGTCTCTTAATTATGGGAGAACAATACGGCAGAATGGTTGCTCCTGCTGTCAGTACCGCAGCATTTTTCAGAAATGTTCTTCTGTTCAAAGATTTCATATCAAGCTCTCGATTAGTTATTATTGGTTAAAGTTATTTGTTTGAATAAGTAATATTTCGCCTTTATCTGTTTCTTGCGCTATGAGTTTTCCCTTGTATCTCACATTTAATTTGTTTCCCATGAGAGATTTAATTTTCACCGAAACCAAAGCTCCTTTTTCCCACGCAATCGATATTTCAAAAGCGCCGCGGCCCTTTAATCCCGAAACCTTGCCTGAAGATAACGCCGAGGGAAGAGCAGGGAGAATATCCTGAAAATAATCGCCATTTTCATCACGCAAATGGGATTGCAGCAGCATTTCTGTTATTCCCGAAGTGACGCCAAAGTTGCCGTCTATTTGAAATGGCGGGTGTGCATCAAACAGGTTCATATACAAACCACCCCTCTGTTTGCCATCAGAATTTGGACGTATGGACGGAACCATTAAATTTCTAAGCAGCATAAACGAGTGATCGCCATCCAGCAATCTGGCCCAAAAATTTATTTTCCATGCGCGGGACCAGCCTGTACCCCCATCACCGCGATGCGACAATGTTACCCTGCTTGCTTCAGCTAACTCAGGTGTTGTTAAAGGATGAATTTCACTTCCCGGATGCAATCCCCATAAATGTGAAACATGGCGATGCCTGTCTTTAGGATCATCATTATCAATCAGCCACTCTTGAAGCTGACCATGTTGCCCAATCAGATTTGGCGCTATTTTAGCCTGTTTCTCATTTAATATTTTTACAAAGTCGGTATCCACATTTAACTCTTCTGCAGCTTCAGCAGTGTTTTTGAACAGGCTTCGAATTATCTGATGGTCCATCGTTGGCGCCATGACCAGCCCACCAGTTTCAGGACTGTTGCTTGGTCCGCTGACTAACCATTCAGGATTCTGCGGATCAGGAACCAGATAATCCACGAAGAATTTTGAAGCAGATTTTAAAATGAGATATACCCTTTTTAGAAAAGCTTTGTCACTGGAGAACTGATAACGCCACCATAAATTCTGGCTCAGCCAGGCGCCACCCGTGGGCCAAATGCCGTGATTGGAATTATTGATAGGCGCTGCTCCCCGCCATAGATCGGTGTTGTGATGCGTCACCCAGCCACCAAGGTTGTAATGTTCTTTCGCAGTGTTCCGGCCTGTGACTGATAATTCCTCCACCATTTTTGTTAATGGCTCGGTCAGTTCCGATAGATTGGTGATTTCCGCCGGCCAGTAATTCATTTCTGTGTTGATATTGATCGTGTATTTGCTATCCCACGGCGGAGCGAGCCGGTCATTCCAAATTCCCTGTAAATTCGCCGGCTGCGTGCCTGGCCTTGAAGATGAAATCAGCAAATACCTTCCGTATTGAAATAGTAGTGAGACCAAGCTCGGATCTTCGTCTTGTTTAAAAGAAATCAATCGTTCATTGGTGGGGCGATAAGAAAGTTCTGATTTCCCCAAATCCAATTCAACACGGCTAAAAAGTTTTTGATAATCTGAAATGTGATTCTGCTTTATTTCTTTATATGATTTATCACGCAAATCACTGAGATAGTTTACACAGCGTTCACCGGGATTGCCGCTGATATCCTGATAATTGACAAAACTTGTCGCCGCTACAAGATACAATGTGACTTCACTAGCATTTTCTACTTTGATCGAATTACCGTCAATCACATTTTGACCGTTTTCGTTGAAAACTTTTAAACGGGCTTCAAAGGTGAGTTTGCTTTCGGGGTATGGTTTACCGATTCTGTCCAATTCGTTTGGATAATTATTGGCCTTCCCTGTTAGAATAATTTCATCGCCTTCAACAGTAACATCATAATTTGAATGCGGCGATTTCAAACCAACCGTAAAATTCAGAGCGCCTGTTTGCGATGCTTTAAGATGAACAACAAGCACCTGATCTGGATACGATGCAAACACTTCACGCTTAAATTTAACGCCATTAATTTCATATTTAACAGAAGAGATAGCATTGCGTAAATCGAGATTTCTTTTATAATTAATTGGATTTTCATGCCCCGGAAATATGAGTATTATATCTCCAAAAGGCAGATAACAGAACTGCCCGAACGGCTGCGACATGAAACGCTTATTGGCAAGTTTGTGAGCTGCATCCTGTTTTCCATCCCAGAGCCGTTGGCGCAGTTCATCTAATACCTGGTGTGCCC
>QQUM01000507.1 GCA_008501545.1 Calditrichota bacterium | reverse complement strand
TCCACCAAACCAACTTGATTGCGGTGTGCCATCCCAGTAATTATACTCTGCATCAATTGTGCTGCCAGTGTTGTTGTAAATATAGTTACTGCTGCCGCGATTAATAAAGTCGTTTTCTCCTTCACGAGCGCCATGGCTGCCAAACTCCGGATATCCACCCGCCGCATAAGCGCCATGGGACGATATGTTAGCCAGATCGAATAAATTCCCACCATCCCCCCATTTATTGTCAAAATTAGGGTTAGCCGTCGAACCGGTGATATAAACTCCATACGTTGTGCCAGATGATGTACGGAACTCGTTAGCGCCAAAATCTCCACCGGCAGACGAAATATACACCGCGTGTGTTGATCCAGCATAGAATTTATTGTTTAACACCTTGGGGGTTGCGCCGGAAGTCAGTTTTAATGGATAACTGGAGCAGGAATGTACGTAGCATTTTTCAATGAGCGGATCAGAATTACTGACATTGATGCCAATCAATGCTTCTTTAATCGTACAGTTAACCAGCTCGGAAGAAGATGCCGAACTGCCGGAAATGTATATCCCATCCCAGGTGCCGGAACCACCATTCCGCTTAAATGTTATTGGATTGGATGATGTGCCTTGTGCATCGAGAGTGCCGTTTATTGTGAGTTTTGTGCCGGGATCAAATTCGACTGTTGTACCACTTGCAATGGTCAATGTGACCCCATTGGAAATCTCAATGTCTTCACGGAATCTAATGGTTTCATTAATACCGCCAAGTGTTCCACCATGGTTTTCGATCGTATATTTCAAGGCTTTATAGGCGTTTACTCTACCGTGACCGTGTTCGAATGTTATATCACTACCATTCATCTCCGATACTTTATCTGTAGAGCTGTGAAGAATACCTCTGATGGTTAGCCAAGAAAGATTGCTATTAATTGATTTGATTAAAGCAGCTAATCCTGCAACATGTGGAGTGGCTGCGGATGTCTTTCCCATTGTTCGATATGAAGATTGCACATTTGATATTGTCCAAATACTTGAGGGAGCACCAGGCGCAACAACATCCAATGGTGATTCTGTTGTACCAATTGCGCTTCCATCCTTGCTTGATGTATTCCATCGTTCATCATCTTGTGTTGTCGCACCTACAGATATTGTTTTAAAATATCGCGCTGGGTATCTCATAACGGGATCATCTGAATTATCTCCTCCATGATTTCCTGCAGCACAAACAACCACAACATTATTTGCAGCTGCATAACTAACAGCGCTTTGTAAAGTAGAAGAAGTATCTATAAAAGTTTGACTAATACTTAACACATAGGCACCATTATCAACTGCGTATTCGATAGCCATGGCCATCGCTGAAACGACAGGTTTTGGGATCCAATTCACATCACCGACGACCATTAGTTTTACACCATCATTTCCCGCCCAACCCCCTGCTATGCCTGATACGCCAATTGTATTGTTGGTCTCGGCCGCAATAATACCAGCAGCGCCTGAGCCATGAACCTCATCTCCACTTGGTAAATTGTCATCATTATAACAATCCCAACCAATGAGATCATCAACATATCCATTATCATCGTCATCAACACCATCGATGTCCCCACCGGATGCAGTTGAGAAAAATTCCGGGATGCCGTCACCATCATCTTCGCCGCTGTTTACCCAGATATTGTTATCAATGTCTCCATGATTGTAGGTTACGCCTCCATCTATGACCGCAACCGTAATTGACGGATCTCCGGTATTTATATCCCACGCTTTTTCCATGTCGAGTTTTGTTGAATCCAGGTTCCATTGATCCTGATATTTATTGTCGTTTGGCGTACTTGCTTGTTTGCCCAATGCATCGAATTCTAATACATCAAACATGCCTGTATTGAATAAGTGTTGTGCAACTAAAAACGGATCGCCGTTTGGAGAAATCTCAAGAACATAGAACCCATCTAAAAAGCGCTTCGATACAGGAATTACGTCTGAAATTCCATGTTCTGTGAAATTAAACTTTTCAATATTTCTACGATCCGCAAATCGTGCAATGACTCTGTTGAGCAAAATTCGATCACCAAAGCGGTTTTGAAAATAGGTGTACCATTTTTTATCCTTTTCGTTAAATCGATATTCTTTTGTATCTAACCTGAACCGGTTATCCTGAGCATTTAAACATGCAGTAAAGAATAGTGTTACCGCAATAACAAAAAGAGTTAATTTTTTCATTTTCAAATTTCCTATTTATAATGAAGTCTGTATATTCCATTTGATGGATTATAAGTATTCACATAGAGCATTTTATTACTCCAGTCAACAACAAGATCTTTCATCATCTCAGTGTTTTCAGGCTTGGCAACTAGCGCAGTCCAGGTTTTCCCGGCGTCAACTGTTTGATAAAGGCTATCCGTAGAACAGGCGATGAGTTGATTCCTATCATTTGGGTGGTTTGTGATGTTCCAGAAAATCCCGGAGTCAAGAGTATCAAAGGATGTTGTCCAGGTAGTACCGAAGTCAATGGATTTTATTATGGTTTGCTGAATTGCAACATAAATTGTACTATTTTCTTCAGAACTAAACGCAATATCTTCAAGGTATTCACTCGGTGCATCCGGATCGTATGGGCGCTCGATGATTGTTTGCCAGTTTTCACCAAAATCGACAGATCGATACAAAAAAGGGCGGACAGTATCGTATTCGATATTCATGCCCGCCCATATTTCATTCTCATTGGTGGGATGAAAACGAGCGATGTCAAACCGAACATTAGCTTTCAAAGGCAGTATATCCTTCGTCTCCCAAGACAGACCAAAATCTTTGCTAAGGTATATATCCGAACAGTCTGAAACACATCCTGCTATAACAATATCAGAATTAAACGGACTTTGGTCTAATGTGAGCAGGAACGCTGAGGTAGGATATTGTGTATTTTTAATAAAACCACTGTCGATGGCCGTCCAGGTTTTCCCGTTATCTCGTGAACGGGAAATTCCTGCCTTGTTGTAATGATCAGAGCTAGCATAATGGCTTACGAGAAGGGTATCGTTTAACGTTACGACATCAGAAACCCCTCTATGGTCTCCTATTCGCGCATCAGCCAAGCCCAGGTATTCCCATTGCGTATCATTGCCGGAGGGATTGTTCAAGCGGAATAGACCTTCTCTTCCAGCACAAGCATAGAGTTTGCCCTTACTTAATACCAGTTTGTCTATAAGCATACCTTCGAGACCAAGAAAAGTCCATTCGACTGGATAATCCGGAGGCTTTGTACCAGAGTCTTTACAACTACTGACCATTAAAAAAAGAATCAGCAGTAGATAAAAAACACAGCAAAATTTCCTCTTCATTTAACCAACTCCTTTCTTTGGTAGTGCGTACAAAAATTTAACTGGAATTTCAGGCGCAGAAGTGCTGTGGAGTGAAACCAGGCCTGTTCTTATAATAGACAAAAGAGATGCTTGAAATCCCCATTATTTTTCCAATATCACGACATTTTAATAGTGTCTGAAAAAGCCGGTGTACACGCAATTGGAATATCGAAACTATACACTTTGCAAGCCATTTTTATGAGTAAAACGAATCTGCACTGCAATTCCCCGGGTATAAATAAAAAAAGCCACAACCGAAACAGGGATCAACAAGTCTCAATTGTGGCTTTGTAAATTATTATGTATCACTTCTCGGTGCTTTTCAAACCTTTCCATTTCCCATTAAAAGCGTCGAGCCACTTTCCAGAATGGTTGTCGTTGTCGGCTCAATTTCAACATCACTCTCAATTATGCAATGTTGCCCGATACGGCACCGATCCGGAATTTTTGCATTCTTGCCGATGACTGTCAGGCCATCTTGCAAAAGCCCGGTACTGCAACGGTTCCGGGTTTTTTAACAAAGAATTTTTTCTCTTTTATCGAACCAACGATAACTTGATCGACCTGGTTGTCTCACCTGTGTGCAGTCGTGCC
>QQUM01000735.1 GCA_008501545.1 Calditrichota bacterium | reverse complement strand
ACAAAGTCACCATCGTTCTATATGAATTCTGTAATTCATAATTGAAATTAAACGTTTAAATTTGCGCTTTTTTCGAAAAAAATTATTTAATCACTGTGTTTAACAAAAATAAAACCAAAAACTTGCCTCGCCAGTTAAATTTATAGCACAGTCTTTGCAAAACGGCTTTGTGGAATTCGCATAAATGCAACGAGGTACTACACCATGATGAAAAATTATACAATACACTGTTTGCGGGATATTATAAAATTCCGTGCTATCAAATTTCTTTTATTATCGATTTTGTTTTTAGTTCCTTTTGAGGGAAAATTTTTATACGGAATTCAAACTCAGGATTATAATGTTGAACTCTTGAATCTCGATACGAGTAATTTTCCTGAAATTATCGCCGAATTGCGAGTAAGAACCTCAGATAGTCTCGTCGTTTCTGATCTCGACGTTTCGCAATTCACGGTTTGGGAAGACCAGATCATTCAACCGCAGCGGACTTTGTCCTCTTTTGGCGGTGACTCCGGCGGGGCGGCAATCGCGATGATTATGGATATCAGTAGCAGTATGGATGATGATTTACCGGCTGCGAAGGTTGCTGCAATCGATTTTGTCAATATGCTCAACGATCTTGATCAGTCTGCATTGATTTCATTCGACAGGGATGCGGTTGTCCGCCAACCGTTTACACATGATAAACAGCTAACAATCAATGCAATAAATGCTTTAGTGGATGGATCAGGCACAGCGTTGTATGATGCCATTATCACCGGCCTTGATCTTGTACGACCCATTGAAGGCAAGAAAGCGCTCGTGGTCGTTGCTGATGGAAATGACAACAAAAGCTCAACAGATCTGGATGAATTGGTAGCGCTGGCAGCCAATGAGGGAATCCCAATTTATCTCATTGGACTGGGGCGGACGCTGGACGCGAAAAGTGCAGGAAAGATGGAAGAAATTGCGACGGCCAGTGGTGGCCTCTATTATAGTTCACCGACGACCGCTGAGCTGGAGCGAATCTATACTGAAATTGCCTATCTCATCTCCAATCAATATTATGTGCTGAATTACAGAGCGGAGAATTGCATCGAGGACGGCAGCACACGAAACCTGAATTTTGAAGTTAATCATGAGGGCTACCACGGTGAGTTTTCTATTCAATACACCGCACCCGGGCATTACGTGACCTTCAAACCGACTGTTGTACAGCGTCCGCATGCTGGTGAGAATTTTCATTTGAATATCGAAGTCCCGGCTTCGAGCCTGCCGTTGTTTAATATGCTTGCAGTCAATTTCACTGTATCTTACGATCCTGCGATTGTAAAACTCGTCGAACCCTATGATACAGCTATTCTTTCCGGTGGTTTGTTGGGAAATGCAACAACACACAGCTTTGATTATAATGTACGCGCCAGTGAAGGGCAGATTGATTTTTCAATCGCCATGGTGAGTTCCGATCTTGTATTAACAGGGAACGGGTCTTTGGCAGAGATTGTTTTTGAAACGGATTCCAGTGCGATCGACAGCACTACCCTGGCGTTCAGTATATCAGATGTCACATCACAAAATACCCGTGGTTGCGAAGTAGCATTGACGATCGAAGATGAAATGAATTATACCAATGGCATGTGGGTTTGGCCCGGGGATACAAATCATAACGGGACGGTAGAATTGAGTGATGTTTTACGACTTGGTTTGTTTTGGGCCATGCAAGGCCCCGCCCGGCCTGAAGTCGATCCAATCGCCTGGAAAGCGCAATCAGCCAATAAATACACCAAACTCCAGGCAACTTTTGCCGATGCGGATGGGGGTGGTGAAATTAATGAGCGGGACCTTATACCCATTGCAGTGAACTGGGCGCTTACGAGTAATAATTCGGCCGCGCGACCGGATAGAGCTGTTGCCAAAGCGGCATTGGCGCCTCAGGGCAGATTGTCTGTTAATTATGCAGAAAATGAGCCTGGAAGTTTGAAAGTTTTAAACTTGAATTGGGCGAATTCTGCAGCGCCAGCTTTGGCAGGATTAACCTTTCGAATCAACTATCCGCCACAAAAAATTGATTCCATCGCTATTCTGCCGGGCAATGGATGGCCATCGCAACCGCTGGTCTTTTCACATAATGATAAGCAAAATGGATTATTGGCCGCAGGTGTTATGCTGAGTGGTGGAGAGATTTTTCCTCATGAACATGGCAAGCTTGTTTCTATACAGGTTTTTGCTGCTCATGATGAAGTCATAGGTGAAATTGAAATTACTGATATCGCACTTGTCGGTGCCCAGGGACAAATTCGGGATATTGCCAAAGTTGATGTCCAGCTGAACAAAAAATTAGACATCCCGCAGCGTTTTCAACTGCATCCGGCATATCCAAATCCATTTAATCCGTCAACAAAGATTGTTTACGAGACACCGGAACCAGCCCGAATCACAATCCATGTTTTTAATTCGGTTGGCCAGTTGCTGCGCTCGGCAGCAATCGGTGTAGAATCTGCGGGAACTTACAGTTACCTCTGGCATGGCCGGGATTTCTCCGGACGTCAAGTTGCCAGTGGGACCTATTTTGTCGAAGTGGTCATGATGGGGGTAAGCGGTGAACGGCACAGAGGATTGCAGAAAGTGAGCTTTATCAGGTAGGAGAACATGATGCAGAGCTGCTTCGGCAGATTTCCGGAGCAGCTTTGTAGTCATTCTCTGGTTTTGGGATTGTGCGCTAAAAATCAAATTTAAATTTCTGACCGGACGGCATTGCCCGTCCGGTTTTTTTTGTGCATTTACGGCGAATTATAAACAAAAGGTGTGATATCCGCACTGAATCCACCGGCAACGCCCTTGGTGATCACACTGATGGCGTCATGGGAATGTAAACTCTCCTTGTGGGAAGCGAAAACACGGAAATCCTCAATGCGTGCGTCGTTATTGAGTTTTTGATAAAGGGCACGAACGGCATCCTCTACAAACTTTAAATAGGCTGCGTTGAGCTCGGCAAATGCCTGTTCATCCTCTCGTTTGACCATGACCTGCGTCTCTGTTTTCAGCGCGTCACGGCAGATATCGACAAGATCTTCGATGGGCAAATTATCGTTAAATTTAACCGAAACTTTTGCGACAGATCTTTGACTGTGGGGAACCGCTGCAACATTGCGAACTTCCTTTGCATGTTCTGCCAGATCATAGCTGCATGGGCAGGCAGATGAATATGTAAAATCGAGATGCAGAATTTGCCGCATGCCCTTATCTGCCGTGAAGTCTGTTTCCATGACAACCGGATAGTATTGATAACCACTGAGACCACTGCGCAGGCTTTCCGTTTGCATGGGAAAATCAAAGGCAATCGCGATGCGGGCGGAACTGGAATCGAGATTTTTGAGATACCCGCGAACAACATCTTTCAATGTCTCCGGAGTGAGCTCCTGTTGATCATATTCGTAAAAAGTCCGCATGATACGGCTCATGTTAATTCCTTTTTGCGCTGCATCAAGGGAGACGCTGCCCGTGACCGCACAATGGACTTCCCTGGTGCTTCCATCACGCAACGGTAAATGCATAGGAATTTTAAAATTGTGGATGCCGACATGCTGAATTGCAACCTGGACGCCGGAATTTTCCTGATTCTGTAAATCCGGGAGTGATTTTACGTACTCCCTGGTCGCGACGAAATCTTTGTCGTACTGTTTATCCGGTTTTTTATATTTGTGCTCTGCAGGTCTGGCAAAACCATTCGTTGATTTAATCATTTAACTTCTCTTTTTTGTTTCTATTTATGGCAAAGCAGTATATGCTTTTATGGTGTTTTGAATTATATGTTAACAGACGCAATTCAGCTATTATTTCTTTTATTTTCCGTAAGGCAAACCGAAGTAATTGTGAATGAAGGCTTTCCTGTCATCTTCAGTTTTCGCGTACTGGACCAGCGCATAGAGTTTTTCCTGTTCCCGCTTTATTTTTTTCGTCAGCA
>QQUM01000321.1 GCA_008501545.1 Calditrichota bacterium | reverse complement strand
CGGATTATAGCCGCAAAACAACTCGGTGTACACAAATCACAAGTGCATGATTTTGATAAATATATCGCATATATGAAGTAAGCCATTCTATTAAGCGATATTTTCCTTCTGATATGCCCACCACAATAATTCGACAGGGTGCATAATTTTCAAAGCACTCTTTCTCTGTCGTACACCATAAGCTAATTGTATCGAACACCCCGTATTTGCACTGACGATAATTTCTGCATCCGCAGTCTCAATATTATCAAATTTTCTGTCCAATAATGCAAATGAAGTTGCAGTATGTGTGATATTATAAACGCCGGCACTCCCACAACACCAATCCGACTCTGGCATTTCGATAAATTTAATACCTGGTATTGCGGTAATTATCGATCTGGGCGAATTGCGAATTTTTTGCCCATGGACCAGATGGCATGCATCGTGGTAAGTGACTTTTAAATTTAAAGATGACTTCGGTTTTCGAAAATTGATTTCATTAAGAAATTCGGAGATATCTCGCGTCTTCGATGCGAGCTTTTTAATTTTTGGGTACTCACCATTCCCCTTCATTTCAACATCTGTGCATTCTTTCAGAAAAGAGCCACACCCGGCAGCATTCACGATAACGAAATCTAAATTATCGATATTGAAAGCGGCAGTATTTTGCACAAGTTGTTGTTGAGCCTGCTCAACTGCACCCGAATGAGCGTGAACAGATCCACAACACACTTGATTTCGAGGCACATAAACATCACAGTTGTTTCGCACAAGCACTTGAGCTGTAGCGTAGTTTACATCTGCAAAAGCAACATCTTGAATGCATCCTGTTAGAAAGCCGACTTTATATTTTGATTCTCCATGTGCTGGTAAAAATTCAGGCAGTAATTGATATGTAAATTTTGAACTTATTTGAGGTGCAAGAGGAGAAAGCATTTTCAGTTTTCTTGAAAAAATACCGGCTATATTGAATTTTAAATTCAACAATTCCAATCCGGATTTTTGATAAATTCGGATTAATTTAGCCACAGTCTGTAATCGATTTTGCCTGGCGAAGAGACTGTTAAGCATAATTTTTCGAATAATCCGTGCTTTTAGCGAAGCTTGCGACTTCTCTATTATGACTCTTCTGGTTTCATCGATAATTCGACTGTAGTGCACACCAGCAGGACAGGCAGTTTCACATGCTCTGCAATCGAGACAAAAGTTCATTTCCTCAATAAATTCTTGGGAAAATGCCAACTTCCCGTCTGAAACTGATTTAATCAACCGAATTCGTCCACGTGGGGATGACCGTTCTCTTTTGGTTAAGACGTACGTTGGGCAGGTGGGTAAACACATACCACAATGCATGCATTGAAGCAGTAAATCGTCTGAAATGGTTGGAAGATTGGAATTTTCAGAAGTCATTTTATTTCTTGGTCGTTTCCCTGTATTCGCGTTCGAGCAATGACATCATTTCATCTCTTGATTTGTAAAGTTCTTTTAACTGTCGTTTTTCACGTTTGGACAACACATAAGCGACAATCAAGGGCAGCGTTATCGTGAAGTCACTATAACATACAACTGTGTCGGGCAAACTGTCAGGATCAACCTTTCCCCAGCTCACAGCTTCGGATGGGGTTGCTCCGGAAAGGCCTCCGGTATCCGGTCGAGCATCGGTGATTTGTAAGAAATAGTCGTGGCCTTTCTCATCTATTCCCATGACTTCCTGAATTTGTGGTTCGGTTTGCAGCATAAAATTTTTTGGTGAACCACCGCCAACAATAAAAACTGCGGATTTCCCCCCACTGCGCTTTGCCGATAAAACAAGCGCTGCCGTTTCATTCACATCAATATTGGGATCGATGTGCAACTTATTCCCGGACAATGCCATTGCAGCGATATTCATTCCAATAGAACTGTCGCCTGGTGATGATGTGTAAACCGGGACATTACAGCGATAGGCTGCAGCGAGTAAGGATTGGTTTTTAATTCCCAGTTTTACTTCCCGCGCTGCGATATATTTCCCAGCCAAATGATGAAATTCTGCACTTCCCATGGATTTTTGAAATTCTTTCGCCCGGATGATTTCCCGAAAAAATGCATCTGTATCCAGTAAAACACTGTAATCAAAAAAGATATCATAGATGCGAACGATCTCTTCCTCACGTAAAACCTGATCGTTTGCGAAAGGTGTTCCCTGGTGCATGGCCAAACCCAGTCCGAAATGCGTATCATGATACAAATTTGCACCCGTGGATACAATCCAATCGACAAATCCAGCCTCTATTAATGGAATTATACACGAAATCCCAATACCTGCCGGTGTTAAAGCGCCTGTTAAACTCAGACCAACTGTGACATCATTCTCAAGCATTTTCTCATTGTATAGCAGAGCAGCTTCACGTAATCGTGCGGCGTTGTAGGCAGTAAACGTATTTTCGATTAAATCCACTATTTGTGCGTCTTTATTTAATGGAGCAGGCTGTATTTTTTTTCCTTGCAAAAAATGACTTTTTCTTTTCATAAATCAAAAATCTTTCCTGGATTAAGTCGATTGTTCGGATCCAACGTTTGCTTAATGGATTTCATGAGTTGCAAATTTGCCGGTAACTCGAATTTGGCCAAATACTTTTTCTTTGCCAAACCAATTCCATGTTCGCCGGTCAACGTGCCGCCCATTGACAGTGCCGCTTCAAATATTTCTTCAAAAGCTTTTTCGACCCTGTGCATTTCCTGCGTATTTCTTTCATCTGTCAAACAAGTAGGGTGGAGGTTCCCATCACCGGCATGACCGAATGTACCGAATGCAAGATTGTATTTAGTCGCAATTGATTGAATTCTACGCAACATGGGCGCGACTTTATCGCGGGGGACTGTTGCGTCTTCAAGGATTGTTGTCGGTTTTAAACGAGCAAGTGCAGTGAAAGCAGCTCGTCGTGCGGTTTTCAGCTTTTCTGCATCATCAGAATTTTGTGCAAATTGAATGTCTTTTGCCTTGTGCCGATTGCAAATTTTTATTATTTGTTTGGCCTCATCATCTACAATCTGAGTATGACCATCAACTTCAATGAGCAACAGCGCTTCACAATCTACCGGCAAACCAATTTTAGCAAAATCTTCCACACATTGCATGGTTATTTGATCGAGAAATTCAAGCGTACATGGGATGATTTTCTCCGCTATAATTGCAGAAACTGTTTCGCCTGCATCCTCAAAAGTATTAAAAAAAGCAAGCATTGTTCGCTGATCTTGTGGTTGGGGAATTAGCTTAAGTAAAATTTGGGTAATGATTCCAAGAATCCCTTCACTGCCGACAAACAAGTCTTTCATATTGATGCCGGACACATTCTTAACACATTTATTTCCTAAAGAGACGATGGTTCCGTCGGGCAGGACAGCTTCAATGCCCATCACATAATCACGCGTTACGCCGTATTTTAATCCGCGCAATCCTCCCGAGTTCTCGGCTACATTTCCACCGATTGTACAAATTTTCATGCTCCCGGGATCGGGTGGATAAAACAGGCCTTTTTTCTCTACGGCGGTATGCAGATTCTGAGTAATAACACCAGGCTGTACCATTGCAGTTAGATTCTTTTCATCAATTTCAATTATTTTATCCCAATGGTGCATCATAACCACGACACTATTTGATAAAGGTATAGCACCTCCCGACAGACCTGTTCCTGTTCCACGCGGAACGATAGAAAAATCCAGCTCATGCGAGGCCTTCACGATTTGGCAAAGCACTTCCGTGTTTTTCGGTGAAACAGCACAGAGTGGCAATTGCTCAAACAGCGGCGTTCCGTCATAGCTCAACGAAATCATGTCCTCCTGTCCATGCAGGATGTTGTCCCGTCCTGAGATTTCCGTAAGCCTCTCGATAATTTTATGTTTATCAGTCATTTTACAATTCGATATTTATTAAATTTAAGCTTGGAAATAATAAGGCGACTGAAATTTAAATGCAAGCCTACAT
>QQUM01000811.1 GCA_008501545.1 Calditrichota bacterium | reverse complement strand
TGCTCGTGGACAAGATGGGTATTTTAGCCAACCTTTATGGCGCAGGGCACGCTGCCTATGTGGGTGGAAGTTTTGGCCCGGGCGTACACAGTGTTATCGAGGCGTCCGCCCATAAAATTCCGGTTACATTCGGTCCCCGCATGCGCAACAGTGCTGAAGCCATAGAAATGGTGGAAACTGGCTGTGGCTTCATGATTTCAAATACGGATGAACTCGCCGGCTATTTAATCGATTGGTTTTCCAATCCGGAAATAATGGCTGGACTTTCGGATTCGGCTGCAAAATTTATTACTGCCAGATCTGGAGCCAGTTTAAAAATCCTAAAAATAATCCTGAAATTAACCTTGAACAAATGAGCAAAAAAAGAAAAAAAAAGCTAAAATCAAATGTTTTTGGCATTAAAGGCATTTTACGTAATGCTGTCGAACTCGCTGATAATGGAGAATATTGGCAGGCGCTTGAATTACTCAAACCATTAAAAGGGGATCATCCTCAGGATAAAATGCTGCATGAATTGCTTTTTGTAATATCTACCGCATTGAATCTTGAACTTTACATGCTGGAGGCGGCACAGAATCTTGTGCATATAGAACCCTGGAATGGTCTCACCCATGAATACTTAATGGCAGCACAATTCTATTGTGATATGCCCGGTTGTTGCTATAAGACATATCAATTAATACAAAATCGTTGGCCTTCGCATGAACTTGATCCCGATTTGGTCAATGAAATTGAGAAAATTACAATTCCAGCCATTAAAAACGAGATTCCCGAACATTTTACCAATTTTGATGAAGCGGTTGCAACGCTTGCTGCGATCGAGGAAGCGGATATCGCACACGATGTTGCACAATTTGCAAATTTGCTCCCGACTATGCGCAAACTTATCGATAGGTTTCCCAAGTATATTCTTGCGTATGCCATGGAAATAAAGTGCCTTTATAATTTGGGATTTATTGAAGATTCAAAAAATACAGCCGGAAAAGCAGTCGAACAGTTTCCGGATAATCTTCTGCTGAAAGCCCTTTTTATGCGAAGTTTGCTTGCGGTTGAAGACAGGTATGCAAACAATCTAGCGAAGGAAATAGAGTCAATTCAACCACGAGGGATGAACGAATGGGTAGATAAATTAGAAGGATTGTTTCTTTATGGAAACGTGGATATCCTTTTGGCACAAATCCCGGAAATTGAAAAAGTTGATTTTTATGCGGATGAAAACACTTCGCTTGAGCTTTTGAACCTAATTGGCTGCGTATACAGATTGAATCAAGACAAAGCGAAGGCTGAAAAGCATTGGGAAGAAGCCAAAGCATCTGATCCAAATAACCCACTCATTATAGCAAATCTGAATTTACTAAATGATCCGGACGGTCCAATCTGTGCAATCAGTACAAAACATTGGCTTCCCGCAACAATGTCAGCAGATATTGATGACTTTGTAACTCTTGTTAATGACAATATCGTGAATCCACCGATTGGTTTTGTGAAAAAATTAATAAAGAAATTTAATTACTTTCCTTCAATTGCCTTTGCCATGGGATTCTCGGGAGATATGGTAGGAAAAATACTGCATGACATAGTTTTTGAGATCGAATTAGATTCACTTCCCGTCGAGGACACACCTCAAAAATAAAGGGTTGAAAGATAATGAAAATAAATAATGTATTTATCCTGTCACTGTACTTTCTGATTTTTATAAGCTGTATTGCAAAGCATGAGGATACAACGAAAATGAAATCACCGGCTACGTTCGCTGCAGATGCCGAATTTATGGCAAAACATAAAAAATACATCCTTTTGCAAGATGAAACGGGTGATGCAAAAGTACTCGTTGTTCCCGACTACCAGGGACGGGTAATGACTTCCACAGCGACAGGTGATGAAGGCATCAGTTTCGGCTGGTTAAACTATGAACTGATCGCATCAGGCCAACTGAATAAACATATCAACGCATTTGGTGGTGAGGACCGCTTTTGGATTGGCCCCGAAGGTGGCCAGTTTTCCATATTCTTTAAAAAAGGCGATCCGTTTGATCTCGAACATTGGCAGACACCCGCGCCAATCGACTCCGAACCCTTCGATGTCGTTTCACAATCAGAAACACAAGTGATTTTTCATAAAAACATGCAATTGGTGAACTACTCAAACACTGTTTTCTCACTCGATATTGAACGTGTAATTCGCTTACTCAACAACGACGACATCAACCGTACACTCGATCAAAACATCGATCCTTATCTCAAAGCTGTCGCTTTTGAAACAGTAAACAAAATGACGAATTCAGGTGAAAACGCATGGAAGAAAGAAACCGGATTATTGTCCATCTGGATTCTTGGCATGCTCAA
Organism: Calditrichota bacterium; assembly: GCA_008501545.1. Lineage (GTDB taxonomy): Bacteria > Zhuqueibacterota > Zhuqueibacteria > Zhuqueibacterales > Geothermadaptataceae > Bioreactorimicrobium. Next base: position 1,604 of record QQUM01000811.1, on the reverse strand, counting down.
TCCCTCAGAAGGCGTCACAGTTGTCATACCACTGCGAGAGGATGCCATTGTCAACGATGCCTATTTTGGCAAAGTTCCGGAAGGTCGCCTGGTTATTAAAAATGGCGTTGCATTTTTTAAAGGGGATGGCCAGCATCGCAGTAAAATTGGCGTACCACCATCTTCAGCCAAACCGGTCATGGGCAGTTACGACAGTGTGAAAAACGTCCTGACAATTGTGCAGTATTCCTTCGATGAATCTGCAGAGCATTACGTGAATTCCGCCTGGGAATTGCAGGAAGATCCTTACTCAGGCGACGTCATCAATTCCTACAACGATGGGCCACCAGCGCCCGGCGCGAAGCCTTTGGGACCATTTTACGAACTGGAAAGTTCCTCGCCGGCGAAAGAACTCTCTCCCGGCGAAACACTCACTCACATTCACCGCACGTTCCATTTTACCGGGGCCCAAAAAACACTGGACGATATAGCGCAATCGCAACTGGGAGTTGGATTAGATGAAATCAATTCGGCATTGCAATAATGCTGAACTATTTCAAGTAAAGTTTGCATGGGTATTTTACAAATTATCTTGTGATATACACTATGCTTAAAAAGCATTAGCCACATGACAATTACCTTGCATCTTGCCGTTTCGTTCATAATATAAATGAACATGTTCACTTTTGTCATAACCCAAAGGAGGCGTATTATGAAAAAAGTTTTGTTACTGCTGTTATTTCTTTTGTTTGTATCCGGTGTTTATGGACAAAACACCTGGAATTTTGCATGGAAAATGGATCAGCAGCCATTTACGCCGCCGGCTGCCGGATCAGAAATGGGAATCGTCAAATCCGGTTTTGATACAGATGAAGATGGTTGGGGCGAATTCGTCTGTGCCTATACGGACAAGGACTCCAACTATGTTCTGATGTACGAAGCAAACGGCGACAACAGCTATGTACTGGTGTGGTATTGGCGCTACCCCGTCGATGCAAATACCTTCGCAGGTATCGTCATTGGCGATATGGACAATAACGGTGTTGTGGAAATTATCACCAGCATGCCCTCTGTTGTCAGTGCAGAAAATCCAAATCCATCACGCTTGTGGATCTTTGAATGGAACGGTGTGCAAGGAGAAAACAAATACGGTGTTTATGCCGGCGAAGATTTCACCCCAACCAGTGAGTGGAATTTTAATCTCGATGACAACATCGATTTCCGTCCCTACAGTCTCACTGTTGAAGACATCGATTTGGATGGCACCAATGAACTCATCGTTGGTGTGCGTGCCGGAGACCGGGGCAGAGAAGTGCTCGTTGCTGATGTAATCGGGGAATTTTCAAGCCTGGGTGCATGGAATGTCGAATACAATCTGCCGGCGCTGAGTGGTGGCGCGCTCTACAATGTTTCGACTGGTGACCTCGACAATGACGGAAACCGTGAAATCCATGTTGCAATCTGGAATTTGTTCAGCCTGATGATCATCGAATGTACCGGACCCAACACCTATGAAGTGCAAGTCGAACACAATGCTATTTTCTCTGCATCAGGAATTGACCACGGTGCGCTGGATGCCGTGCGCGTCGCCGATGCCAACAACGATGGCGTGAACGAACTTTACT
>QQUM01000034.1 GCA_008501545.1 Calditrichota bacterium | reverse complement strand
GACAAATCCATCACAGAGTATTGTCATCGGCACTGACAAAGCCGGAGACGGCATCTACGTATGGAACATGGATGGCCAGCAGATACAGCACATAACTCTTGTGGATTATCCGAACAACGGTGATGTACGGTATGGCATGGATGTCGGTGGGGAGCAAATCGATATTTATGTCGTTGGTGTGGAAAGCGATAGTCGGGTGGAAGTTTTTAATATCGATCCAAACACAAGCAGGCTCACAAACATCACAACGCCGGGCGGTATTCTGTTGCCACAGGTTAAAGATCCTTATGGTGTTGCTCTTTATAAACGCGCAAGCGATGGTGAAATATTTGTATTTGTCACAAGCGATGGCGGCCAGATTGGTGTTTTGAATCAATACCGTTTATTCGACGATGGCTCCGGAAAAGTTATGGGAGAGCATGTTCGATCGTTTGGTGGTGATGTAAACGGTCAGGATTCTGAAGGCATCGTTGTGGATGACCAGCTTGGGTACGTCTATGTTGCTGCTGAAAATTGCTGTGTGCACAAATTTTATGCTGATCCAAACATGGGATCCAGCCAACTCGCAACCTTTGCCCATGGAGATGGCATTGATGCTGACCGTGAAGGTATGGCATTGTATGGTTGCAGCGATGGAACAGGCTACATCCAGCTCTCGAGTCAAGGGAATGAGCGCATTAAAGTTTACCGGCGCGAAGGAGACGGAGGTAATCCGCACAGTCATTCATTAGTGACAACGATTTACACTCCGGACATTCGTGGGACCGATGGTATCGATGTAACGAACCGTCCGGCAGGTCCCAACTTTCCCTATGGATTCGTCGTGAAACACAATTCCTATGGACGCTCGTTTGGATTGATTCCATGGGAAAATATAGCCCAAACATACCTAACCATCTGTCCGGAAGGTGGAAGCACATGCGATGTCACTGCGAATTTTACTACCAACGCGAATTCAGGTTGTGGCTCACTCACCGTAAATTTTTCGGATATCTCCACTGGACCGGTTACTTCATGGGAATGGCATTTCGGTGATGGCACCACTTCAACAGAACAAAATCCGATGCATAGTTATACTTTGCCAGGCAATTACACAGTTGAGTTGACTGTCTTTTCTGAAAGTTGCAGCGATAAAGAGATTAAATCAAATTATATCACAGTGGGAGAAATACCTGTCGCCGATTTTTCAGCAGCTCCCGTTTCCGGTGACGCACCACTTCAAGTGAATTTTACCGATGAATCAAGCGGTTCTCCCACTTCGTGGTTTTGGAATTTCGGTGATGGCAACACTTCAACCGAACAAAACCCAACGCATACTTATACGAATTCTGGTGTGTACAGCATCGCCTTATCCGTCACGAATGATTGCGACAGTGACGACATCACGAAATCCGATTATGTTACCGTGACAGTTCCGCCGGTAAATCAACATCCTGTACCAGTTATCACCTCACCGGGGATTGGTGCAAATTATCCTTCTGGTCAAAGTATAAGTTTTACCGGTGATGCGACGGATTATGAGGATGGAACCGTACCGGCTTCACGTTTTACATGGCGTGCTTCGGGGCCGGGAATTCCATCCGGCTATATACTTGCAAGCGGTACCAAATCAGGTACAACACCTGTCCCACCAGGCACCGGAACGTATACAATTTCTCTGCAAGTAAATGATAGTGAAGGACTCTCTGCCACAACCTCTGTCTCATTCACAGTCGGTGGAACGGTTACACCGCCTGCTGCGCCGAGCAATTTGGTTGCAACGGTACAAAGTGCCAGTCAGATCAATTTGGCATGGACGGATAATGCCACCAACGAGACCGGCTTTCGAATCGAGCGCAAGACCGGCAGTGGTGGCACTTATAGTGAAATCGCAACCGTTGGCGCCAATGTGACAACTTATGCAAGTTCCGGACTGGCCGCTGGAACCACGTATTTCTACCGCGTACGCGCCTATAACGGCGACGGAAATTCAGCTTATTCCAATGAAGCAAATGCGACGACACCGGGCAATCCACCTGCTGCGCCAAGCAATTTGGTTGCAACGGCACAAAGTGCCAGTCAGATCAATTTGTCGTGGACGGATAATGCCAACAACGAGACCGGCTTTCGAATCGAGCGCAAGACCGGCAGTGGCGGCACTTATAGCGAAATCGCGACGGTTGGGACGAATGTAACCAGTTATACGAGTAGTGGATTATCCGCTGGAACGACGTATTTCTACCGCATTCGTGCTTACAACGGCGATGGAAATTCAGCTTATTCCAATGAAGCAAATGCGACGACACCGGGCAATCCACCTGCTGCGCCAAGCAATTTGGTTGCAACGGCACAAAGTGCCAGTCAGATCAATTTGGCATGGACAGATAATGCCACCAACGAGACCGGTTTTCGAATCGAGCGCAAGACCGGCAGTGGTGGCACTTATAGTGAAATCGCGACGGTTGGGACAAATGTAACCAGTTATGCGAGTAGTGGATTATCCGCTGGAACCACGTATTTCTACCGCGTTCGTGCTTACAACGGCGACGGAAATTCAGCTTATTCCAATGAAGCGAATGCGACGACGCAAAACCCGCCGAATACACCACCAATTCCCACGATTGCACAACCGGCCGATGGAGCAATTTTTACGGTCGGTCAAAATGTAAGCTTTTTTGGTGATGCGACTGATGCAGAGGATGGCCTTGTAGCGGCATCCGGATTTTCCTGGCGGGTTCTTACTCCAATTGGAACAACGGAGCAGTTGGCTACAAACACGAAATCAAGCTCGGGCGTACCCCCAATTGCTGGAAACTATACGCTTATTTTGGAGGTGACCGATAGTGGGGGCTTGCAGGCAACCGATCAAGTGACCATAACGGCTGTATCAGGTCGATTTTCAGGAAAGATAGGAGAACCGGGGCAAGGTTGGATTCAATTGGAGGCGCAGGCAGCGACACAAGTACCTGATGGATACGCATTTTATGATGCCTATCCAAATCCTTTTAATCCCGAAACCGTTCTTAGCTTTTCCCTGCCGCAAGCGGAAAAAGTCACATTAAGAATTTATGATGCTCTTGGGCGTGATGTCAAAGTATTATGCGATGCAATGAGTCACGATCCGGGCACTTATTCGTATCGTTGGAATGGACGCAGCAATGACGGCCGATTCATGCCATCGGGTATTTATTATGCCCGAATTGATGCGGGTGTCATGCATGCGATGCGGAAGCTAATTCTATTGAAATAGTATCAAATAATCTTCAAGGTGCGATGCATTTCGCATTAAGCGGTTGAAAGTAATCTACCAAAACTTGCTCTTGTTTCGCAAAGTGTATCGCACCTGTTGTTTGAATTTTAACTTAGTTTATACCAGTAAATCTACATCTTCTTTCACGGTCAGCCGCTCTCCACTGGTCATCGTTTGCAACAATCTGTCGATTTCCGGCAATTCATAAACAAAGTAGTATTTCAGCGTGTGAAGTTTGCTTTGGTAGAATTTCATTTCATCCTCAGCCTTACTGCCGTTTTGCAGAGCATCATACGCAGCGATACCCTGTTTCACCCATTGCCATGCAACCGCGATGAGGCTGAACGTCTGCTGATATAATGTTGCATCAGCCAGAGAAAGTTCAATATCACCCATCGCAGCTATTTTACTCAGATGCTTGGAGACACGGATCAGTTTTTCAACAGCGGTACTGAGTTGTACAGCGTATTTTTCCAGGTCAGAGATGGCCATAGCTGCAGCAATGGTTTGCTGGATTTCACCAAAGAATAGTTTAAATGCTTTACCATCTTTCATTTGCATTTTGCGACCGAGCAAATCCAGGGATTGAATGCCGGTTGTGCCTTCGTAAATGGACATGATACGAATATCACGGTAGTATTGCTCCAGGGGATAATCATCACAAAATCCTGAGCCGCCAAGAACCTGCAAGCCATTACTGACAGCCTGCATTCCCACATCCGCAGGGAATGTTTTAACCA
>QQUM01000691.1 GCA_008501545.1 Calditrichota bacterium | reverse complement strand
GATCACATCTACATCTCTTGCTGGACGAATATGAGTTTGTTTTCCATACGATCCGATCAATAGTTTTGTAGTCCCGTTGTAGGAAATATTGGGATAGTAATATTCATGAAGTCTTTTGCAAACACCCTTGTATTTAGTTTTTGCGTCCTTTCGTTGTTTCTCAGTCAGTTTTATTTTTTGATAAAACTTTTCAAAATTACTTTGCATAATCATAGTTGTCTTGACCTATATGTTGGGTTTCAATGTTTTTTGTCTTTTGGTGGACATGGATCTTTACCTGGATAAACAGTATCACTATCTCGTATTTTTCCATCTAAACCATGTATACGTACTTCACCACCACCGGAATTAGCTGCAAATTTTTTTGCAAGTTTTTCTGCTTCTGCCTGTGTACTTGCATGTCCACTAGCATTAACGCCACCCTCTTTTTTAATTCTCCACTTTTTAGATGAAGTCGATTTCGAAACATGGTAATTGGACATAATATATCCTCCTTAAAATTTGGAGATTGAGGTTACTACTACACCTTGGATCAGTAAATCAGAAGAAACAATAATTGGTTTATAAGATTCATCTGTTGACATAGGATTTAATAAGACTACATTTTTATCTCTTCGAAATTCTTTGATAGTAGATTCTCCATCAACAAGGGCAACCACATGATCTCCGTCTTTTGCAGTCGGCTGCTGTTTAATCAATACCAGATCACCATCTTCTATACCTGCTGCATTCATGGAATTGCCATTTGCCCTCAGGAAGAAATATTTGTGTGGTGGCTTTGCAAGTTTCTCGGAAACAGAAATAATAGCTTCTGTATTTTCATCAGAAATTACAGGGACTCCACATGGTACTACCCCTAGCAGAGGAACTGGTATTGTCCGTTCATTAGATGGAGTCTCCGGTTCCAAATCTTGTGCGATAGCGAGCTTTTTATCTTCCTTTCTTTCAATTAAGCCGAGTTTAATGAGGCTTTCAATAATATAGGCTGCAGCATTTGGCGAATTGTAACCTAATTTTTTCATCAACTCCCTTACCGATGGCGATTTTCCGTCGTGTACCAATGAGTTCCTAATAAATCGAAAAGCATTGTATTGTTTTTCAGTAAGTTTTTTGTTCATACTTCATTCCTCTCTCATCTCGTACAATCAATGTACAATACTGTTCAATAAAGTCAAGTGAATATTTGGTAATTTTCAAATTATTGTGCATATATAGTATTGATCAATACATAAACATACTATATATGGGCATCAAGTTAAATGATCGGATTTCAGATGAACATGCCATTACAAGAATATCTTGCTTGGGACACCTTGGTAATTTTAATCTTCTGCAGATATAGCTTGTCCTCCCACCTTAATGTTTTCGCGCTAAATGCCCTTGATGTCACACCATCAATCATTAGTTTCAGAAAAACGTGATACTTTGGCAGTTCTATCAAGTTCTTCGACTTTACATATGGATAAAACTCTTTCTGCATCAATTCAGCATCATTTATTCCCAATCGGAAACAAATAAGGCTACCTATGTTTCCTAAAATGCTTTGTTGAATCGATCCGTCTAATTGTCCAAAATGCTGATTTGCAAGAATTAGATTAAGCCGATATTTACGCATTTCAGCAAAGAGATTGGCAAAATTCTCAGAGAGAAAATTCTGGCATTCATCGATGTATAAATGGAAATCAATTCGGTCCTTTTCCGGTAAATCCGATCGACTGAGTGCTGCAAGTTGGATTTTTGTGATAAATATTGCTCCCAGCAACATCATAGCATCTTCACCGATTTTACCTTTGGAGAGATTGGCAATGAGAATGTGGTTTTTATCGATCACTCGTCTAAAGTCGAATTTATTCTTATATGTATCGATGATGGGTGAAATAAAGGGATTAGTAAGAAACTGCCCCACTTTGTTGATGATCGGAAAGATGACTTCTGTCCGCTGTCGTTTATCAAAAGTCGCAAACTCCTTCTGCCAGAATTTTATCAAGGCTTTGTCGGTCAGTTTCGGAATAATGGCTTTTCTGAAATTTAGATTGGTTAGAAGATCGACTACCGTGCGCAAATTCGCTCTTTCAAGCTGTGTCGCGGTGAGAAGAGTGTTTCGGAAAACATACTCCATACGTGATCCCCAGAATTCACTGTAGAGCTTCTTAAAGATAGACAATACACTGGCTGCCACCAAAGCACGTTGATCCCGTGGTACCTTCTCCAGGATATTCATTGCAATCGGATACTGAGTATCTGCAGGATTAAAGTAAATCACATCATTTGTTCGACGTTTTGGAATACGATCCAATAAGGATTCCGCTAAATCGCCATGGGGATCGATGAGAGCACAGCCCCTGCTATTTTCAATATCTGATACAAGCATATTTTCTAGCAGAGTCGTTTTTCCCATTCCTGTCTTTCCTAAGATATGCATGTGGTAGCGTCGATCAGCCTGTTTGATACCAAAAATCTTATGATCATTGCGAAAGGTTGTTTCTCCCAGAATTGTAATATCTTGTGAATTTGGTGTGGGCATAGTGTTCTTGAATAACTTCTACTCTTCCATTATAGAACCTTTCCAAATATTAGTTTTCCACGCAACTTGCCCTATTACTCATTTCTACACGGCTATCCGAATTTCTCTCCTGCTTTATCCTGTAAGTGAAGCCAATCCCATGTTCATTACAAACAAAAATCACTTACAAAAGGAGGATTTATGTACAGTCCCAAAATCTCTGAAGAACTCATTCCAGTTGTTAAACTCATCTCTACAAGTTCCGGTAAACCGATGACCTATGTGGTCAATACCATTTTGAGTTATTCAATCTATGTCTTCTTTCTCATGCTGGGGCCAGAAGCAAACCAGGTTGCAAAATTGCAAAGCCTGATTCAAAACAGAAATCAAAATACAAACAAGGAGTCCAGAAATGGTAAAAACAAATACACGCATCATTGATGTTGTTTCAACCGATGGCACGATCAAATCTGTTGAAAACATCTCAATGAATGAAATTGAAAACCTGGCACGCCAGAGACATTTTGAAAGCAGTACGCTGGTGGTATTACCAAACGATTGTCCTGTGATCATTCATGCATCGCGCCGAAAAAGCAGTACGCTGCAAATGGTCCCAGCATTGAATGGCCGAAATGAGAATAACGATATCATCTGGATTCAATTTGAAGCTTTGCATCTCGATCCGGAAGTACCATCCAAAGAGCCATGGAATCATGTGAAGTCCCAGGTTACTAATGGAGCAAATAAAACAAAGGCTGCGTTGGAATCCCGCCAGTTATCATCTGAAGATGCTATGACAACACCACAGCGACGCTATCTTTTCCGGCTGCTCGCTGAGCAAGGGCTTTCAAACGGTAAAATTGAAGACTACTTGCTCAACTACTTTCAGGTGCAATCCATGAAAAATATCAGTAAGCAGGATGCAAGTCATTTGATTGAAAATCTTCTAAATGAAGGGAGTGGATAATGCTGGAATATATCAGTGTCAGTCAAATCAATGCCTACATCGGCTGTTCTCTCAAATACAAATTCAAATACATCGATAAACTCCCACCAGCTTTCACGCCTTCCGCTCTTGCATTTGGCAGTTCTATACACTCGGCTATTGAATGGATTCACAAGCAATTGATGACAGGTAACAGAGATGATGTTTTAAAAGCGCTTTCCATTTTTGATGCGGATTGGTATGCATCCTGTCAGGGAGATGTTCGATTCAAATGTAAGGAATCGCAGAAATCAATGTTACAAACCGGGTTGAGGATGCTCAAGTTTTACGATGAGCAATTGCCTGAGAGCAAGATTATGGCTGTGGAACAGAGTTTTACTGTTCCCATAGTTGATCATTCCACTGGAGAAACATTGGATACGCCGCTCTATGGCATAATCGATCTTGTTTTGGAAGATCATTTGATTGTTGATTTCAAAACAGCTGCAAAGGCCCTTTCTGCACATGATGTGGATTCCAGTTT
>QQUM01000799.1 GCA_008501545.1 Calditrichota bacterium | reverse complement strand
GTTTTTACACAGCCGGCACGGCAAACAAAACCAAATCGACAACCATCGCCCGGCCGAACGAATGGACCCACATCGCCGGGGTGCAGGATGCCGCTGCCAACAAATTACGCCTTTACATCAATGGCGTGCTCGAGCAGGAAGTGGATCTCACGGATGCAGATATCACCAATGGCGGCCCACTGCTCATCGGCCGTGATGAAGTTGGACGATACCTGCACGGCGATCTTGACGAAATCCGTATCTGGAACACAGCGCGCAGCGACAGCGCCATCAAAACCGACATGTTTCATATGCTCACCGGTGCCGAAAACGGGCTCGTTGCCTACTGGCCCTTCAACGGCAGCAGCACCGTTTTTTCCGGTGATTACGCATATGCCGGTGGTCACCACGCCGAGATTTTCGGTGGTGCCGCACTTGGATCGAATAAATCCGGGTTGCGCTACAGCGCCCTGACCGATGACCGCGGCGAGGGTGCTTTTTTGATGGAAGGCATTTACTACAGCACGGGCTCGGAATTCGCCATTGCGCCATTAAAAGAAGACCACGGCTTCGATACGCCGGACACGCTTTTTCGCACCTTGCGCAATATCGCGCCGGACGGCTGGGTCGCCAATGCCAGCTTCACCGACACGACCTCATTCTCCATCAGCGGACGGGTTATGTTTTCCAGTCACCCGGCATGTGGCGTCTCCGGTGTGCAAATTCTCATCAACAATAAACTCGCCGGCGTAACCGACCAGCTCGGCGCCTTTTCGGTTGCCGTCCCGCAGGCGGGAACATACACACTCAAACCCGTTCGCGACGGTCATACATTCAATCCGGCACAACAGAATATTACGGTGACCAACTTCGTCGAAGGCATCGAATTTCTCGATCCCACAACCAGCACTCTGGTCGGTTTGGTGAGCGGCGGTTGCGAAACATTTCTCGGTATTGGCACCGTCCGTTTGCAAAGTCTCGACGCCAACGGCTGCTTCGATAAAACCTTCGCCACCGACGGCAGCGGCCATTACAGCATCGAGGTGCCGGCGCAGGCGTATGCCATCTCGCTGGATGCCATCAACAATCCCGATGAATCGATGATTCTCGACTTTTTCAATAAAGATACGCTGGATCTGACCGCATCCGACATAACGAAAGATTTCGAATACCATGCACCACCGGAAATAAAAATAACCGGGCCTTACGCCGTTGGTTGCGGCGATTTCACCGGCGTTCCAATCATGCGTCAGTTGCGCACAGACACACTGGATATCGAAATATTCGAACGTTACACTTACAACGGCAAAGAAACCATTTGTTTTGTCGATAGCGGCGACGTGCTGCTGCGCGATGCAATCGCCGACGGGCAGGTGGATCAAAACTTCGTTTTTAAAAATGGAAAATTTCGCTATGCCGTCACACCCGGCATGCCCAACATTCTCGCCGACGATCCGGCGCATCCTTACCAGAAGTTGTTAAGCATGCAGGTAACGACGCCATTTTACACCGAAAACGATTCCCTGTGGGCCGTCGTCACCGGCCACAAACCACGACCGGGCGAGCCGTTTTCCACCGTCACGCCGCAGGTACCAATCATGGTTTTGCACGATCCGCCCGGCGACCAGAGCTACAGTTATCTCGAAAAAGAAAGCACCCAGTTCATCAACATCGGCATGTCTTTTGGTGTTGATGGCAGCCTGACGCAATTTTCAAACGCCAAAGTCGGCGGTGGCTTCGATATTCCCTTCGTCGGTTCCGGCGGCGCCTACGCCAAAGTCAGCCGTTCGCTGGAAGTCGGTGCCAGTTTGAATTCTGAGGTGGAAGTCGGTCTGGAAATCTCCGCGACCGAGCGCTTCAACACCTCCAACGATCAAGAGGTCACCGGTAGCGATGGCGATGTCTTTATCGGCGGCGCCATCAACATGAAATACGGCATCACCGACGTGCTCGCTTTCATCGACTGTGGCATCGATTTGAGCCAGGCGGTGGTCTGGGGCGGCGATGGTTTCGCAACGCGCTATATTTACACCGAAAACTATGTCCGCACCAGTCTGCTGCCCGAATTGCAATACCTGGCCGATCACGCCGGTTCTGCCGACAAAGCCGCCCGCTTCCTCGATGCCATCGAGGTGTGGACGCAGGTGCTGGCGCTCAACGAACAAAACAAATCCACGGCGCCAATCACCAAACCAAACATCAGCTTCAGCGGCAATCTCGGCACGGAAGAGAGCGAAACCATAACCCAATCGCTCACCGGCTCCATCGAATTTAACGTCTATATCGAAAACAGCGTTGCGGTAAGCGCCGGTGTAACTGTTGGTGATTTCAATGAGGCTGAAGCGGGTGTCGAGGCCCGCATCCGTTTCGATTTCGGCGCTTCGGTGCAGGCCGGAACGCGCCAGCGCAACACCACCGGCTACTACCTCGGCGACGACGATGCCGGCGACGACTTCTCGGTCAACATCCGCGGGGATGCAACCTACGGCACACCGGTTTTCGAACTCATCGCCGGCACAAGCAGCAATCCGTGGGAAGGCCTGCCCTCGCAGCCCCGTGACGGCGTCGCGCTGTCCATTACGCCGCCGGTGCAGGACAACGTTCCACCAACGCAAGCCGCGATTTACGAACTGCGCCTGTTCAACACCAGTCCCAGCAACGAAACCCGCGACTACCTGCTCGATCTCGTGCAGGCCAGCAATCCCGGCGGCGCGCGCCTGCGCATCGGTGATCAGTTCGTCGACAAGCTGCGCTACACCATTCCTGCCGGCGATTTCCAACAGGTGACGCTGGACGTCTCGCGCCTGGCCGGGCACCCGTTTGATTATGAAAATCTAAAACTGCGTTTTTATGCAGAAAACGATCCCCAGTTCGCCGATACGGTGGCATTCTCGGCACGATTCGTCAAGCCGTGCAGTGAAATCACCCTCGCTTTCCCGCAACCGGGCTGGCGCATCAATCAGGTCAGTGGTGAAACCGTTCCGGTGGCGCTCAGCGATTTCGACGGCAGCTCCGGCAGCCTGCAAAACTTGCGACTGGAATACAGCGAAGATGAAACCGACTGGACGCTGATCGACACATTCAGCGGTGATGCTTTGCTGACGGACACATTAAAATACGCCTGGGATGTGTCCCAGATTCCCAACGGCGCGTACCTATTGCGTGCCGTTGCCGTGTGCAATTCCGGTGAAAATTACAGCCTGATCAGCGACGGCTATATCGACCGCAGCGCCTGGTCGGTGGATCTGCGCATCACCGACGGTGGCGGCATCGGCACCGGTGAACGGCTGACATTCGGCCAATCTTCCGTCGCCGGCCCCGGTCTGGATGACGGCATCGGTGAGGCGGAACTGCCGCCACCACCGCCGAGCGGCGTGTTTTATGCCGGATTTCAATTGCCCGCCGCAAATGCCGGTGCTTCCCTCTGCGATTTTCGCCACAGCGATGAATTGAATCTGGTGTGGGACATCACATTGCAACCGGGCGTCGGTGGTTTCCCCATGTTATTGAGCTGGAATCCTGCCATGCTGCCGGCTGGTGATTTCTACTTGCAGGACAACATCACCGGCGATATCGTCAATGTCGATATGAAGCAGCAGGCCAGCTTTTTGTTGGAGAATTCCGCCGTGACCAGCCTGAAGATCGACTTCGTCTCCTCGTTCCAGTGCCAGACGTTGAACGTCGATGCGGGGTGGAATATTCTCTCTGTGCCGCTGACATCCAATGATATGTTTGCCAACAATGTTTTCCCGGAAGCCACGTCCAAAGCGTTTACCTTTGCTGAGGGCTACCGCGCCGATGAACTGCTGCACAGCGGCACCGGCTACTGGCTGAAATTCCCCGCCAACGACACCCTGGAATTCTGCGGCCGTGAAGCCAACAGCAACGAAATGGCGCTCAAAGAAGGCTGGAATCTCGTCGGACCATTCGCCGAAGATATCGCTGTCGCCGACGTACAGACGACGCCGGACGGTATCATCAGCTCGCAGTTCTTT
>QQUM01000674.1 GCA_008501545.1 Calditrichota bacterium | reverse complement strand
TGGGCGGTAAGGCTGGAAAATAATCCTTCCAGGCCGCGGTACCCGTTACTCAGGACGCGCCCATTGATTGCGCCGACCTGATAAGGCGCCGCAATCGCAATGACAGAAGAAATTCGATCGCGGAATTCCGGACGTGCAGCGAAACTTAAAACCGTTTTGGCGCCGAGAGAAAAGTCGCGTAAGTGGACTTCGCTATGTTTATGGAAAACGTCAATTTTTTCCGATACGATGTGCGCTAAATCATCCACTTCCCGTTCTCCCCAGGTAAAAAGGCGCTTTTTATCGTAAACCTCGCCATGTTGCGGCGGATTCATGTTCAGATAGGAGAAGCCCTTTTTTTTGAAATATTTTTTCAGGAGGTTGAATTCGATGCTGCGATTGTGTTGTGTGAATCCGGGGACGCAAATAATAAGTGGCGATTTTTGCAGGGAGTCTGTGTTTTCGTATTCAAAGTGAATTTTTTTATACGTTTGTAAGTCTGTTTGCTGCGCATAGCAGGGAGCGAGCAGAAGCAGCTGTAAGGACAGTACAATACTCGATCGATTTATTGGAAACATCGGGCTCCACAGGTTTTTGTTCGTTGGGATATCATTAATCGTAGTCTTTTCTCAGGAAGCCTCGTCCACGTAAATCAAAGAGTTTTGCATTGTTGTAAGGAAGTTTATCGAAAAGCATATAACCAATTTTTTCACCTTCAAAATAGACGTCATGCTGTTGTGGTTGACCGTCGTGTTGTTCGTATTTCATACGAAAAACCTGATTGGACTTGCCGACTTTTTCCAGCTTGATCTCAAAAAATAGCGGCAGATCGTCCAGAATATGGTTTGTGTTGGATGCATTGCTAATGGTAAAATGCCGAATCAGTACCTGGGATACTTTTATTTTTAATTTCTGCTTTGTTAAAATATCATTTTTTATGGAAAAGGGTATATTTTTTACGGCATAATCTGCAGTAAATATAACATCCTTTTCACCCTGCCGGTTGAGATAAACGACCGCATACCGGCCGGTTGCATCAACAAAAAACAGATCGTGATCATTTGGACTGAGGTAAGTCGTCAGATTGATTGAACCCTGGATATAAAATCGTTTATGCTTGATGTCTGCAAGAAATTCTTCATTTGTGCGAGCGTATTTTTTTGTGAAGTGTACCCAGGTTTCTTTTGATCCCATCAATCTGGCAACGATGCCTTGTGCTTTCACGATGTCAGTTTCTTCGCCAAACGTATAATACTGTTTGTAAAAATCAATCTGGCTCGAGCGTGCCATCTGAATTGGCATTTTGCGCATTATGCTGCCGCATCCTGTGAAAAATACAGCAAACAGAAACACAACTATGGATTTGAAACCAACATGAATTCTGATCCGAGAAATTTGATTATTCATCATGATTTTCATCTCCTAGCTCTTCAACCAGATTATGATTTTGTGCCGGTTTTCTTTGTTGATTTGCCTGGATTTGCTGAAAGTGCCCGGCAGGCAATCCAATGAATTTAATATTTCTTCGCAAATACTGGCAATACTGTGCGTTTCATTGCGATAATACGTTATATCATTTTGATTGATATTCTGCATGAGTTCGATTTTTATTTCCGTAAAGCCATTTTCTGATAATGCTTTTTCAACACGTCGTGTGCATTGCGCCTGAGGCTTCGTGGAATAGATGAGGACTTCAACCAGGCTGTTTTTTTGATTTATTAGCTGCGTATTTCTGTTTTGAAGGGAAGATATGCGTTTGTCTTTTTGCCTGCCCTGGTTTTTTGATTGGCTAAGCGCATCATCCTGTTTTTCAATTTGATTGCGCAGCTTTATCGTTCTGTCATTCGATTGTTCTTGCTCTTCTGTCAACTGTTGAATTTTTGTATCCCGCGACTTTACTTTTTCTTCTAAATCCGAAATTTGGGTTTTATAATTGCGAATTTGTTGCTCATACGCTTTGCTCTGGTCCGGGTGCAGCATTGCTGATTTATCAGCAAAATCTGTTGGCGTTGTCCCATATGCGCTAAAAATGCCTTTCTGTAAAAAGAGAAAAAGTTGGCCGGACGAGACTATTACGAGAAAAACCAGGACCCAGAATATGCCTTTCGTAACAGCGACGCTTGTGATTTGCTGGGCGACCTGACTAAATTTTTTGTCTGATGTCGGCGCTTTCCTCATCGAAAAATATATTTTTATAACGCCCCCAAAAAATGTGAGAACAGCAGCAAAAATTGTCGCCGCTGCTGTTGCAAGTTCAGGATGGTTAAAAAAAATTTCCATGACTTCTCCAAGGATATGTTAATCGGCCAAAGTCCTACTACTGAGTATTTACTTATTGGGGATTTTCTGAGAATTATTGATGAATGCTATGTTCCTGGAAAAATTGAACTGTCGGAATTTGAAGGGAATTCTAAAAAATGACTGAATAACAGTGAATAGAAGAGACGACAAAGCCGGAATTCGTTCCGGCTTTGTGTATTACGGCTTAAAAACCGATCAGTTCAGTAAAGGAATAGCATTTTCAATTTGATCGGTGAAAATTTTTAATGTTCCGGATGGGCTGCACTTCTGTTGCGACTTCTTTCCATCGATTGCAGTGCGAGATAATTTTCACCAAATTTGGCCATATTATCAATTTCAGTGTCATAATTGTCGAAGTGGCGTTCTTCATCGGACACCAGCTCCTCGAAAAGTTTCTTTGAGATGGCATCATTGTTCTTCGCGCATTCGTTCGCCCAGACGTTATAATCTCTCGCGCTTGAAGCCTCCATCGAAGCCGCTTTCTCCAGCATTTTTTTGATGTCATGGATTTTTTCTGCATCAAACGCAGTTTTCATTTCAACATCCCCTTTTAAAAAGAGGATTCTTTCGGAGAGCTTTTCTACATGAATCATTTCATCTATGGCGGTTTTTTTAAACAAGGATGCTAAAAGGTCATACCCCTGATCATCACAATGAAAATGAAAATACATATATTGGTGGACGGCAGCCATTTCGTCCGCGACAGCGTCATTTAAAAGTTTGATACTTTTTTCGTGCATCTGTATTCTCCTTACCTTTTTGTATGAAATTTACACCTCGTCAGACCATGCAAGAATATAATAAAGTCTTAACTGGTTACAAGATTAATCTCCTTAAAAAGCCGAATTATTTGGCAGGGAATAGAAATAGAAAAGGCCGCCACAAACGTCGGGCCCATGCAGGTTCATTGTGTTCAGCGCCTTCGTCGAGATACCAGCGTATGTCTTTGCCATCGGCATACCCTTTTTGCCGCAGCGCATGCAGCATGGCATCACATCCGGGTTGCAGTTTGGCTTCCAGACCTTCGGTGCCGTTATCGAGATAGAGCTGTATGTTTTTTTTCTCAGTCGCAAATTGCACCATAGTAATTGCACTGTCGAACGGGGCGATAAATGCAGGGGAGAGACAGCCCGCCTTTCCAAAAATAGACGGGTGGTTCCAGGCGAGAAGAAACGAAGCCAGGCCTCCCATGCTGGAACCCATGACTGCTGTATTCTGTGGACCATCTTTCGTGCGGTATGTTTTGTCGATAAATGGTTTGAGTTTTTCGATGATGAATTTTTGATAGGCCCGCCCTGTTGCAGTATCTGAATAGTCTGCAGTCCTCTGCTCAGAATTATAAATTCCGACAATGAGAATTGGCTCCATTTTTCCCGTGCGAATGAGGCTATCCGCTGTTTCATCCGCGCGCCAGTCGAAGCCGAGGTACGATGTGGCCGGATCAAAAACGTTCTGGCCATCATGCATATAGAGCACTGGATATTTTTGCTCTCCTGTAGTATAACCGGGCGGTAACCAGACAATGACGTCACGGTCTAAAATGCCGGGGAATGTCATACTCGAATAATAATCAACTTTTCCAGTAATTTGTCCGCTTGATTTTATCCCCTCATTGCGCCACCGGTTGATTTTACAAACAACGGTTGTGTCGGCAGTGACGCTTAGATTCAGATTCATCGGCAAGCTGCCATCATCATCAAGACGTTCC
>QQUM01000233.1 GCA_008501545.1 Calditrichota bacterium | reverse complement strand
TCTACGCCGCAAAAGGATCAATTCCGGTCGCCCGGCAAATCGTGCGGTAAATTACAGCTTTGAACACGGGCACCTTGTAGCCATTCTGCGACAACGGATTGGCATCGGCCATGGCAGCAGCGGCAGCCTGGCGTGCCAGCGAAACGGAAATTGTTTTATTTTGCAGCACGTTTTCCGCTTTTTCAATGCGCCAGGGAATCGGTGCCGCCGAGCCCAACACGATTTTCGAGCCGACACATGTTTTCCCTTTCATTTCAAGCGCCACGGCAACATCTGCAATCGGCCAGTCAAACGACTGTTTTTCTTTTTGTTTGAAATAAAAACTTTTGGTGTTCTTTTGCGTTGGCGGCAAAATGATTTCCGTCACAATCTCATCACGCTTGAGTATATTTTCGCGGGTCACATCATCTTCGGGTGTCACCCAAAAATTGGCGATTTCGATTTCACGGCGTTCTTTTTTATTGGCGATCACCAGCTTTGCCTGCAATGCCATGAGCGCAACGGCCGTACCGGATGGATGGACGAAAACACAATCGTCTTTATTACCAAAAATTGCATGGTACTTGTTTTCGCCATCCTCAGCAAAACAAATGTCACCCTCATTTCGCAGGCACTTAAAATCGGCACTGCGGAAATACCAGCAGCGTGGACGCTGACACAAATTGCCACCCAGGGTAGCGACATTGCGAATCTGCGGCGTCGCGATTGCATTCGCGGCCTGTGCAAGTGCTCGATATCCAGTCTGAATTTCACTGTTGGCAGCAATTTCAGCCAATGTTGTCGTTGCTCCAATACGTAGATTGCCGTCTTCATCCTTTTTAACGAAATTCAATGCCTGCACGGAGCGAATATTCACCAGGCGTTTTGGTGATTCCAGGCCTTCCTTCATCAAATCGAGCATATCGATACCGCCGGCTTTGATTTTCGCATCTGGCTCCTTTAAAAACTCAAATGCGCCAGCAAGGTTTTTCGCCATCCCATATTCAAACTTCTTCATGATTCTGCTCCTTTTCTCATTTCCAGCGCACGCAGTACTTTGTCCGGCGTCATCGGCAATTCTCGCACACGAACACCGATGGCGTTGTAGATCGCATTCGCCAACGCCCCTGCCGTCGCAACAGTGGCCGGCTCCCCGATACCTATGGCGCCGGTGCTGTTGTGACCGTAACTCACATTCAAAACAACCGATTTAATTTCCGGAATATCCATTGAACCGGCAATTTTGTAGTATTCAAAATTTGGATTAACCATGATGCCGGTGTTGCGATCGAGCGTTCTGTCTTCGAAGAGTGCATAGCTGAGGCCCTGAATAATGCCGCCGTTTATCTGGCTTTCGGTGGTGAGCAAATTCATCGAACGGCCGCAATCGTGGACAGCAAAAACACGTTCCGGTTTGACCACACCGGTTTCTGTGTCCACCGCCACTTCAATCACATGCACGCCATGAATTGTGCGAATCTCAGGATGAAAATAATCCTCTTTGCGCTCTCCGATGGTGATAAAATTGTCACCGGGGATTTTCTTCGCAACATCTTTCCAGGTTAAACTTTTAGCCGGATCGCTTTTTATAAAAATAGTACCATCCGCAGCGTCAAGGTTGTCCGGTGTGGTTTCAAGCAGCGGTGCTGCGATTTCGAACATTCGCTTCTTGGCCAGATATGCGGAATCGCGAACCGCGGGACTGATGCCACCGGTGGTGACACTGCCACCGCTGGATGGGCCATAGCCATAATCAGAGTCGCCAATGGAAACGACGATATCAGATGGCTTTAAACCTAACTCCTCCGCTGCCACGCTCGCAATTACTGTTGTAATCCCCGTACCGATATCCTGCACACCGTTTGTCACTTGAACAGAACCATCACTGAAAACACGGGTTGAAACCTGGAAATTCTGACCGTAGAAGTAATACCAGACCGAGTTGGCAATGCCAATACCGCGCTTAATCGGTCCGCTATCGGCGCCGGGTTTGGGATTTCGATTTTTCCAGTTACTTTTTTCTGCGGCTATTTTGAGTTGTGTCTGGCGTATTTCATTGTGTTCCGTATTTAAAAGACGAAACGCGAGTGGATCCATGTTTAATTTGTGTGCCAGTTCATCAATTGCCTGTTCCAGTGCAAAAGCGCCCTGCGGATGTCCGGGTGCACGAAAAGCAGCGCCCGGGCCGGCGTTGGTAAAAATGTCGGATTCTTCAGCATACAATTCTTCATACTTATAAATATTGCGTGCAGGTCCGGAAGTGCCTGCGCCGGTTCCCGTTCCGGCAGTCCCATAGGAACTGAGCTTGATACCGGTTAATGTGCCGTCTTCCTTCGCACCAATTCGCAAGGTTTGCACAGAATCGGGACGGTTGCCGACGGAAAGGTGTTCTTCTTTGCGATCGAGCATCAAGCGGACAGGTCGGTTCGCTTTGCGGGCTAATTTTGCCGCCATGAAGCCCGGAATTCTCAAGCCCAACTTCGCACCAAATCCGCCACCCATAAATTTTGTAATGACGTGCACATTGGATTTTGGCAGTGAAAAGGCGGTGGCGAGATCATCACGCACCCTGAAGACGGCCTGGGTTGATGCCCAACATTTTAATTTGTCATCCGCTGTCCAGTGTGCGACAACGCCGTGGGATTCCATCGCGCAATGGGTTTGCACCTGGGTACGATACGTCGCTTCGACGGTAGCATAGGAGCCTGCCAATGCGGCATCCACTTTGTCCGGTGTGCCATCTCTCGGCGTGATTCGCGGCCCGCGGATGTTGCTTTTCTGTTCAACAGCTTCTGCATTTTCGGACGATTCGTCTTCTGGTGACTTCTCCTCTACATTTGTGTTGTATACGATGGGCGCATTTTTTTGCATGGCGATTTCTTTATTGACAACAAATTTTCGCACATCATATGTGACATCGATCAGCTTGCATGCTTCCGCAGCCTGGTGCGGTGTTTCTGCTGCCACAGCGATAATCTCCTGGCCAACGAAACGAACGACCATCGGCAGTTTTTCCTGTACTGGAAGAATTGCTTTCACACCCGGATATTTTTCGGCTTTGGAGGTATCGATTTTGCGAATGACCGCCGCCGGGTGTTGCGATCGTAAAAATTTTCCATGAAGCATGCCGGGCAATTGAATATCAAAGGTGTATTTGGCCCGTCCACTCGTTTTTTCTTCACCATCAACACGCGGTATCCGCTTGCTGACATATTTCAGGTCTTCCTGTCCATCCCAGGGACGTGGTGCAGATTCCGGAATTTCCAGTGTTATTTCTTCGAGATTGTCTTCAATCCCGACCTTAAGTTTGACTTCTTTTGCCATTTTTATCTCCGATTTCCTTTTTGCACAGATTATTTGCCAGAAGCAACGACAGCTTCAAATACCTTTGGATAACTGCCACAGCGGCACAAATTGCCCGCTGTCGCTTCTTGGACTTCTTCACGTGTTGGATGCGGATTTTTATCCAATAAATCTTTTGCGCTCATAATCATTCCCGGCGTACAGAATCCGCATTGCAAGCCATCGTGTTCGATAAAGGATTTCTGCAGTTTGGAGAGTTCCCCGTTCGATTCCAGCCCCTCGATCGTTTCGATTTTGTGACCAACCGCATCGATTGCAAGTATCATACATGCGTTCACAGTATTGCCGTCCATAATTACTGTACACGCGCCGCAGGAACCGCGTTCACATCCTATTTTTGTACCCGTCAAACCCAATTGATCACGCAGGACTTCCGCCAAAGTAAAACGCGGTTCTACCTGCACTTTAACCTTTTGTCCATTAACGAGCAATGAAATCGAAACACTGTCTTTGTCAAGCAGCTTGCCATTGGGTGAGGGCGCATTTTCAAGTTTTGCCAGGAGTTCAGCTTTAGGCGCTGTTGCAACACCAACAGAAGTAACCCCCAAGCCCTTTAAAAATCCCCGACGGGACATCCCTTTCTCAGGACTATCCATTTTCTTGTCTTCCTTTGCGTGATCCATATAATTCTCCTTCGAGCGGTTAGA
>QQUM01000238.1 GCA_008501545.1 Calditrichota bacterium | reverse complement strand
TCGAAAATCTCTTCTGTGGCATTGTGTACGCTTGTTACTGTCAAAGAACGAATACTCACACTAATCTATACGAAAAACGCAAGACACACAATATAATACCTATTTTAGCTTATGTCAAATCTTTTCTAAATTATAATGAAATATTTATAGCAACCACAAGAGCAAATTAATGCTCCTCATGAAACGGGATATAAGGATTATTGCCGCAACCAAGACGAACTATTTTATCTTGATATTTACTACTTACCTTCTTCGTTGAATTACGGGTATCGATGATTAATTTTGAATGTTTGACAATAAAATTCATATCATAATCGTCGTGATCCGTTGCAATAATTACACAATCCATACTTTGCAGCAAACCTTCACTCAATTCCGTGGAATTCATGACCACGCCATTTCTCTCGAGTTCCGGCACCCAGGGATCATTATAAATTAAATTTTCTGCACCTCGCATCTTGAGCAAGTCCATGAGTTTCAAAGCAGGAGAATTACGGATATCATCGACATTCTTTTTAAATGAAGCACCAAGAAGCAAAAACTTGGCATTCGCAATAGCACCGCCATTCATCGAAAGTGAACGGATAATGAGATCGAGAACATAATATGGCATATTCTCATTCGTTTCAGCTGCCAATTCAATAAAATTTGTATGAAAATCAAACTCTTTGGCCTTCCAGGATAAATAGTAGGGATCGACCAAAATACAATGGCCGCCAATGCCAGGGCCGGGATAAAACGGCATGTATCCAAATGGTTTTGTGGCGGCAGCTTCAACAACCTCCCATATATCAATCCCGCCCATGCGATCGCAGAGTTGCGCAAGTTCGTTCATTAAGGCAATGTTTACACTGCGAAAAATATTTTCTAACAATTTGGTCATTTCGGCAGCTTTGGGGCTAGAAAGCGGGACAACTGTGCTGATGATCTTCTCCGAGATCTTAACCGTTAAATCCGTACATTTTTCAGTAATACCACCAACAACAACGGGCGTATTCGCAGTTGTAAAGGTTTTATTACCGGGATCAATTCGCTCGGGAGAAAATGCAAGAAAGATATCTTTGCCAACTTTGAGACCACTGGACTCCAAAATCGGTTGCAGCAATTTTTCCGTCGTTTCCGGATAAGTTGTACTTTTCAAAATAATCAACTGATCCTTACGAATTCCCGAAAGAACACCTTGTGCAGCATCCTTAATAAAGGTTACATCAGGTTCCTTATTTGGTGTGAAAGGGGTGGGCACACATATATATATAACATCTGCTGAGGAAACATTGCCATAGTTGGCTTCTGAAATGAATTTTCCTGTTTTGACTGCATCCACCAATTCTTGTGAATTCACATCATCAATATAGTTATCGCCCTTGTTAAGTTTATTCACTTTATCAGGATCATTGTCAATTCCCAAAACATCAAATCCGGCTTTTGCATATTCAACTGCAAGAGGCAACCCTACATAACCCAATCCTATAACGCCGATTCTGGCTGTTTTTTTTGAAATCTTTGATTCCAAGCTCATCCTTTTTACTCCTCAATCTACTTCGGGATCTAAAAATAGCCCCATTTTATTGAATGATAAATTATTATATTTAATTATTGAATCTGTCATTGTTTGTACTGCGCTTTGTAATACTCGAGATATTCACCACTCTTAATCCGTTCCCACCACCAGCGATTGCTTTCATACCACTGAATCGTATCCAAAATAGCAGCTTTAAATTCAAATTTTGGCTTCCAACCAAGCACTAAAATTTTGGAACAGTTAACTGAATATCGACGGTCATGCCCAAGTCGGTCTTCCACATAAGTTTTGAGAGACTCAGGTTTTTGAAGTTTTTCTAAAATAATGGCTGTAATTTCTAAATTTGTGCGCTCATTACCTCCACCAATATTATAAACTTCTCCCAGGGTTCCCTTCTCGATGAGAAAATCGACAGCATCACAATGGTCGAGGACATGAAGCCAATCGCGAATATACTTTCCGTCACCATAAATTGGCAAAGCCTTGTCGTCCATAGCATTTGTTACAAAGAGTGGTATTAATTTTTCCGGATATTGATAGGGCCCAAAATTATTTGAAC
The DNA here is from genome assembly GCA_008501545.1 of Calditrichota bacterium. Taxonomy (GTDB): domain Bacteria; phylum Zhuqueibacterota; class Zhuqueibacteria; order Zhuqueibacterales; family Geothermadaptataceae; genus Bioreactorimicrobium. The sequence goes on along the minus strand of QQUM01000238.1, from coordinate 1,919 downwards.
AGCGAGTGATTATAACAGGCACATTGTATGTCACAAAATACGAAAATGCCAATCGATCTGCACCGGCCTTAGATGCCGAATAAGGACTGGATGGCATAAGAGGATCATTTTCCACAAAAGAAGCACCTTCCGTGCTCCCATAAACCTCGTCAGTACTTATTTGGATGAATTTTTCAACCCCATGTTTGCGAGCTGCTTCCAACAGTACAAATGCACCGAAAATATCCGTTGTAATAAAATCATCCGGCTTGCCAATAGAACGATCAACATGACTTTCAGCCGCAAAATTAACAACGATGTCTGCTTCTTTTACCAGGCCGTCTACCAATGCTTCATCACCGATATCACCTTTAATAAAGTGGTGACGTGAATCACCTTCTATATCTTTTAAATTTTCAAGATTACCCGCGTACGTTAGCTTATCAAGGTTGGTAACGAAGACGTCCTTTTCTTTATTAAGCAGATTACGAACATAATTACTGCCTATAAACCCGGCACCGCCTGTGACGAGATACTTTTTCATTTCAAGTTCTCCACTTTTTCAAATCCATGAGCCCCTTGAGCGAAACGCTGAATATAGAGAATAAACAAGGGAAAGTCAATCAATTCATATCGTAAGATATATCGACTTTTGTGTTGAAAAATGAATGTAATTAAAGAAATGCCAAGAAACTTCCTGCATGTAAAAATCATCTATTCGAACATAAGGCAAAATTTTCTGCACGAACGGTTTCAAAGATAAATTAAAGGACTTTGTTACAAACGATTTGCAGGGAGTGCGGAAAGGTATTTGCATAGACAAGTCAAAATCATCCAATAGATATTCGGCACCCGGTCTTGATCAAAATAGTCTGAGATTTTCGGTCGGCATTTCGAGAATTATAACCCACTTTTTATCAGACCTGAAATATTTATGTTTAATAATTCGTTATGCTGATTTCAAAATACAAATTCATCAAAACACCTGCCATGATTCAAGAAGAGTATGATGCACAATAAAACGAAGAAGATGTCGCTCGGCAGCATCAGACATGCTTTCAAAAATATTATTTGGCCGCGCAAAAAGCTGGTTTTAATCGGAATCATTTTAATCATCATCAACCGGGCCGCCGGACTCATCTTACCAGGTTCAACAAAATTCCTTATCGATGACATCATTGCGGAAGGCAACATGACAATGCTGAAATGGCTACTGGTCGTCGTGGGCGGTGCATTGCTCGTGCAGTCCGTAACTTCTTTTTCACTGACCCGCCTACTCAGTGTTGAAGCGCAACACCTCATTTCAGTTTTGCGCTCGCAAATGCAACAACACATCATTTATCTACCATTACGATTCTTTGACAATACAAAATCCGGAGAGCTCGTATCACGCATCATGTCCGATGTGGAAGGTGTACGCAATTTAGTTGGCACCGGCCTCGTTCAACTGTTTGGCGGCATCCTCACCGCGATTGCATCGTTGTTTCTGTTGATTACTATTAGTCCACTTATGACCGTTTACACTATCGTTCCGCTTCTTATTTTCGGTGTAATTTCATTGAAGGCTTTTGGATATATCCGGCCAATTTTCCGTGAGCGTGGCCAAATCAATGCTGAAGTCACAGGACGTTTGACCGAATCCCTGGCAGGCATTCGTGTCATCAAAGGATTCAATGCGGAAAAGTTTGAGATAAATATTTTTGCAAAAGGTGTTGATAAAGTCTTTAAAAATGTCAAAAAGACGCTCACTACGACCAGCTTCGTAACCAGTTTGGCAACATTGCTTATGGGTGTTGCCAGCATTACAATTATGGGTGTTGGTGGAAATATGATAATGAAGGGCGCAATGACAGTGGGTGACTTTTTTGCATTCACACTTTACCTCGGTTTCCTCGTCGCGCCAATCGTGCAAATGAGCAACATCGGTAGCCAACTCACCG
>QQUM01000286.1 GCA_008501545.1 Calditrichota bacterium | reverse complement strand
GCAAAGTTAGACGATCATGCATGGGTGTTGTCCTCCAATTCATTTCTTAAATTGTTTAATTCAGTTAAAAGCGGATCAATTTCCTTTCTAAAGCGGATTCGCCGGATCTTGATACCAAGAATAAATGCCATTAAAATTGTAGCTGACGAGCCCAGGTGCAGACTTATTTTCTCCCAGAGTGGCATGTTGATAGTTGAAGAATAAGTCGTAAGATTCACTCCGATGAGCATTGCGAGTACAAACAATCTGAATGGCCATTGGAATAACCATTTTTGTTTTTCCAGCAGTGTGCTCGCCTGTCGCAAAAATGCATGGCTTTCCTGTTTCATATCCAGGTGGTCAAGTTGAAATTGCATTTTCCAGTAAATAAGAAGAAAGACAACGGTTGCACTGATCATCCATAAAAAGCCAACCAACGATGCAGTGGACAAGGCTGAAAACCCATCGAGATGGAATCCGAGCAGGATGAGAATCAGACTAATCGCAACGGTTTTGACAATATTAATCCTCGTGTTTTTCTTCTCAAAATGACGCAATTGCTTTATGATGTGCGGCATGTGTTCCTGCAGCTTGTTCTGATCCGCTGCCAACTTTTGTTGCTGCCACAGCCCTTTTATTTTTTCAAGATTTTCCGTGGCTCGCCTCCTTCATTAACGCTGCAAGCGCTTTTTTCGTGCGATTGATCTTGACGCCGACATGAGACACGCTCATTCCAAGAATGTCTGCCATTTCTTTGTAACTTAAGCCGTCCAGAAGCAGTGAAACGAGCAAGCGATCCTGTTTCGCCAACATAGTGATGCAACGTCGTAAATTCTCCAGTTCGAGTTGCAGATGGGGATCCGGGGTGTCACTTTTTGTGTGATCGGTTAACGTTTCAGGCTCAATCATTTGAAACAACGTATTCTTCCTTTGCTGGCGCTTTGAGAAAAGCAAGGCTGTATTCACAGCAACACGATAAATCCAGGTGCTTATTTTCGCTTCTTCCCGAAAGGCATCCAGACTCTTCCAAATGTTCAGCATAATTTCCTGAAACAGATCATCCACATCGTTGCTATCCTGAAAATAACCACGACACAGCCTGTATACTTTGTCTTTGTTATCTCGAAACAGGTTTTCGAACACGTGCTCTTTTTGGCGTTTATTCATGAGTTGGCAAATCTCGTGCATGCATTATTTGCGACTTGCTTTCTTTTTTAGAGTAGTGAATTGCGTTTTTATTACAGATTTTTTTGCGGAGCAATAAGATAGCGTTAGTTTTACGGGATTCTGATTCAATTTAGGTGCTTTTTCTTGAAATTTAGGGTGTCATTTAATATTATCATTTTTAATATATTTAAATGTGAGTCGACATAATAAATTTTGTTTAAATTAGCGCACTTATCTGATTTGTCCTTCTGAAGGAATCTTTTTTGTGAATGCAATTACCAAGAATCGAAAACAGAGAATTTCGATTCTTGGTAATCCCTAAATAGATCCTTTCAGGACGACACCACTGTAAATTGGAAAGAAAATTATATAGAATTCACGTTTTCTGCTTGGCCTGAGCCGAGCGGGATGTCGCGCTGCGAGTCAGCGGTAAACCTTGAAGACAGTTAGCGTAGCACCGAAATAGCAACCATTTTGAAAGCGATAGTTCATTCGATGTGTAAAAAATTTTTTCTGCTTCTTCTCCTCGTTTCAATCCAAATCCTGTTTGCACAATCGAAACCGGAAAATTCCCGGCTTGTTGTGGAATCCGCACCGGAAAGCGGGTTGGATATTTTTATAAACGGCAAACTACAGAACAAGCAAACACCCAACACTTTTCAACTAAAATCCGGTGTCTACTACGTCTATGCCAGGTCAAAATTTTATGGGACGAAAATAGCCAAAGTTCACCTTAAAAAAAATGCCAATCGTACGATTAAATTGCATACGGAAGCTTTGTTTGGCACCCTGAGTGTCAGTGCGCGACCGGAAGCGCGGGTCACATACGATTACAATCCTTTGCCGACCCTGGAAAATTTTCGTCTTCTGCCGCAAAAGATCACGCTGCGAGCGTCCTGTCCCGGCTATGCACCGATCAAAAAGGAAGTTCGCATTGAAAAACAAAAACACTTACGTGTGAAGTTAATAAACGATCAGCAACTTACGAATGTGAAATTGATTATTTCGCCAGACACGGCTGCCTTCACGCTGTCGGATGAAAAACGTAAATTTTTTTATGGCACGGGGCCGAAAGAGATCAGAAATGTGCCTGAGGGTGTGTATCGCTTGTTGGTCGAATCGGAAGGATACAGGACGTACAATGAAAAATTGGCCATCCCCGGCGGCAAAGAAACGGTGCTTGATGTGCCGCTGATTCCATTGACCGATGCCTACTGGGCAGAAAAAGCGAATTACCAAAAGAAGCGCAATATTGCTTTCGCTGGTGCAGCGGTGCTGTTCACTACAGGATCGTATTTTTATATTGAAAATCAGAAATTGCATAACCAGTATGTGAATACCCATTCAAGCAGGGAAGCGGCAGATTTTCGCAAAAGTTTGCAAAAGCGTGTCTCCATCAATAACAGGATTTTTCAAGCAGCCAGCATGTTCTCTGCTTTTGCTGTCTACTATCAGGTGCGTTATGTACGCGTTCATCCGAAAGATTATGTCGCCGTCCGGTTTGATCCGGGTGCTGGGAAAGTGGCGTTGGAAGTACGATTTTGAGGGAGGAATGTGTGCTTAATCCTGGGCTGCGTCGAGATAGGAAATCAGCGAATATTTATATAGTTTTTCGTATGTACGAGAATTTACCCTTAAATTCCCATCGCGGGAGAGGACAGATCAGCGAAAAAAGTGAAGCATTTTTTCGTGATCAGGCGGTGTCCTGAGCCTGTCGAAGGGGGTGGGTTTGGCGTAGAATTAATTCTTTCTTTGTAAAATGTTACGCTCGAGTCTGACCTACCCCGAGCCCTGTCGGGCCCACCCCTTCCACGGGAATTGACTGGCGGTCGCTTTGCTCCGCCAATTTTTCACAGGCTTATAATTACATATTTATTTGTTGAAATTATGGTTTAACACAGCATCGAGTTTAAACTTTAACCACCGTAATGCACTTTGGCACCCAGGTCTTTAAGTTTCAAAGTTGCGTCATCCGGGCGGCCGGGGAGCTCACCTTGTACGCCCGCATTCACCACTTCACCAACGACGATACTGTGGTCACCTGTTTCGATGAATTCAACCAGTTTGCATTCCAAATAGGCGGGGGCTTTAGTGAGAACGGGGTGCCCAAGCGAACCGGTGAAAACCTGTTGACCATTGAGCTTATCCCCTTCACGTTCTGTCGATTTAAAGAAAGCGTAGGCTGCATCTGCGTTGTCTTTACCTAAAATGCTGATCGCATAACTTTTCTGCTCCTTAATCAGGCTGTGCACACCAGAACCTTCTTTTACGCCGATAGTAACCAAGGGCGGGGAAAAGGATGTTTGGGTCATCCAGCTGATGGTTGCAGTGGCGACATCTTCTCCTTTTTCGCAGGTGAGCACATAAAGGCCGTAAGGTATCATGCGCAGGACTGTCTTCTTATGTTGTTCTTCCATTTTAAAATGTCTCCTATATAAAAATTCAGGAAATTTCAGTTAAGCATTTGCCAACAATGCTATGCTTCGGTAAATTCCACAATTAAGTGAAATTCTGATAAAATACAAGTGCCACGCACTTCCGTGATTAAAGGGCAGGCATGCAACAGTGATCTGGACTGCTGGAATGAAGTGCGTGGCACTTTTTTACGACCTGCCCGAAGTGCCACGCACTTCCGTGATTAAAGGGCAGGCATGCAAAAGTGATCTGGACTGCTGGAATGAAGTGCGTGGCACTTTTTTACGACCTGCCCGAAGTGCCACGCACTTCCGTGATTAAAGGGCAGGCATGCAAAAGTGATCTGGGCTGCTGGCATAAAGTGCGTGGCACTTTTATACGCTCTGCCCGAAGTGCCACGCACTTCCGGGATTCAGGGGCAGGCATGCAAACGTGATCTGG
>QQUM01000695.1 GCA_008501545.1 Calditrichota bacterium | reverse complement strand
TGCTCGAGCGATTCCCAATAGGTCCAATACTTGTATTGATGGCTGTAGTTTTGAAAGTATCCTTTAGTCCAGTCTGCGTTGAACTGCAATTTTAACGTGGGTAAAATTTTGTAAGTCAATTTACCGGATAGCACGCGTTCCAAATCAAAGCCAAATGGCAGGTCGCTGTTTTCATTGCGATAGGTTCCCGCCAGAAAAAAACTCGCCTTGTCCTTCATAAAAGGAATGGGTCCGCTGAAGCTTCCATTCATTCGGCCCAGGATATCGATACCGACTAAATCTTCGGTAAGGTGATGGTCGCGTACGTTAAATTCCCGGTATGCTGATACACCGGCAGTGTCACGAACAATGTCACGATATTCTTCCTGCTCTGCCGGTGAGAGTGATTTGACATCATCTGTCTCAAGTAACCAATCCGCCTGATGATAAGGGGATGTGTTGAGCATGGGAGATTCGTATTGCAAACGAAATTTATAATCAGGCGTGCCGTCTTTGGTTACGATGTTCACAACACCAGAAAGTGCATTGCCATATTCTGCGTTGAATGTGCCGGATACAACTTCCATTTCCTGAATAGCATCCACGGCAACATTGCCACCAAGGCTGTTGTTGAAAGGATTGCGCACGTAAGTGCCGTCAATCATATAAGTGATTTCACCGCTTCGCCCGCCGCGGATATGTAATTCACCTGAGGCATCTTTTGTGATGCCTGCCTGCAAAGATAACACATCGGTCAGGCTGGCGGTTGGGAGTTTGTCGGTTAGTTGCTCACCACCAATGACGGCCCGTTTCGATGTTTCATCTTTTTGAATAAGCGGTCTTTCTGCAACGACCACGACTTCCTCGCCAAGATTTAAGGTCGCTTCCTGCATCGCAAAATTAAGGTCTGTTGTGTGATCGACAGAAACACGTACATTTTGTACTTCTTGTGTACGATAGCCAATGAACGTGGCTTTTATGGTATAAAGACCGGGTGGGATGTTGTTAATAAAATAATATCCATCTGTATCGGCCGAGGCACCCAAATTGTAGCCGACGAGCTGGATATTAATGCCGGGCAATGGAACACCGGTTTTAGCGTCCGTGGCTACTCCGGCTATTTTTCCGGTTGTACCGGCGAACACCAAACCGGACAGATAAATCAGTAGCCCGATTATGATTTTTTTGAACACGGTGACCTCCATCCGATATTTTATTACGAGCGACTTTGTTCAACACCCAACATCCAATACTCAATATCCAGTATCCAATATCCAATATCCAATATCCAGGTATTTGATTTATATTTGGATATTGGATATTGAGTGTTGATTATTGGGTGTTGATTTTCCTTACTTCAAGAGTACCATTTTCTTCGTCAGGAGAGCATCTTTACCTTTGAGCTGGTAGTAATAGATTCCACTGCTGACTCGTGTACCAAACCGATCCTTGCCGTTCCACATTGCGGTAAAAGTTCCGGCGACGTGCTGTTTGGCAACAAGCGTATTTACTTTCTGACCTAAACTGTTAAAAATAGTCAGTGTATAACGTCCCGGTTCTGAAATTGAATAACGGATATTTGTTTCCGGATTAAACGGGTTCGGATAGTTCTGGCTTAAGAGCATCGTTTCTACGATTGCGATGGGCTGCTCTGTAATCCCGGTTGTGAGCAAGGGGAGTTGGCTATGTAGCAATGCCAGAACACTTTCATCATCGACGCCTGGTGTGACACTTTCACGCCACATTACATCGACGCCACCAGCACCAACACGACTGGAAACGGTCACATAACCTGCATCGATTCCATTTCTGCTGAGACTCATCGGTGTTGACCATGTTTCGCCTCCATCGCCGGAAGAAACAAATCCGATATCTTCTATACCGCTGGTATCATCCGGGATATCATCCATACGGAATGCAATGTATAAATTATCATTTTCATCGATTACCATAAAAGGTTTGTATGCATCATAACCAGGTGCAACAGCATAGTGGGTTTCATTTGGCCACTCTGTGTCATCCCAGGCTTTCTTTAAGACGTTTATGGATCTGGGAGATTGTGGATTTGTGACTACGATGATGTTATCCTGTTTGTCAACCACAACAGCTGAATACATGGTATTGCCCGCGTCCGTGGTATCGGCGACCAGTTGTTCACCAGTCCAGCTTGTGCCGTCAAACTGATTTAAGAACGTTTCGCGATTGCCAAAACCATCGGGCTGTGCATGCCAGACTGCGACCATTTTACCATTGTTACCGCGGGCAAGGAACGGCCGACCGCTGGTGGTGCTGCTCCCAAGGACGCCGGACGCTGAAAGTGTATCTATTTCGATGCTCCAGTTTACTCCGCCATCTTCGCTGTGCATGGCGTAGACATAATCGCTGCCGCTATTCCATGCGACAAATACGGCACCGTTATCACTTGTTTCGATGCACACTTCTTCGTTGTTTGCACCATTTTCCGGGCTGACCTTCGCTGGTGTCGTCCAGGCACTGCCATCATACTTGGAGAAATAGATGCCCCACTGCCCGCCATCTGCATCCCGTTGCTGCCATGCACAGTAGATATTGCCATTGTCATCCGCAGCAACGCCGGCTTTATGTGCTTCATAAGCATTTGACACTGCGACACCGGGTGACCACACACCAAAAGCCTCATCAAATTTGGAAAAGAGCACCTGTCCGCCAACACCTTTGGGATTGATCCAAACAGCGACAAGATCGTCGTTGCTGGATCGTGCGATATTTGCAGCATGGTTGTAATAATTCGCCTGATTGTTCGACACCTGGTCGGCGATGACAACCGGAGTTGGGCCTTGTTCGACAGGGAGTTTGAAAAGCGGCACAGCGCTGTACATCATGGCCAGTGTTGCCTCATCATCTTCTCCTGGTGTAACACTTTCACGCCACATGACATCGACATTATCGCCAACGCGAGTCGCGACGGTTACATAACCGGCATCATGACCATCCCGGCTGAGGACGATTGGATCAGACCAGGTCGCACCGCCATTTCCGGAGGAAACAAAACCGGTGCTTTCAAGGCCAAGTGTATCATCTGGCATCGCCATGCGGAATGCGATATAAAGGTTATCGTTGTCGTCAATTACCATGAACGGTTTGTAGGCATCATACCCATCGACAACAACTGAATCGGATACTTCCGGCCATTCGGTGTCATCCCAGGCTTTCATTTTCATTGTAAGTGCACGCGGTACCTGCGGATTCATGACAACGATAATATTATCATCACTGTCTACGGCAACTGTCGGCTGAAAGGTGTTGCCTGCATCCGTGCTATCTCCGACCAATTGTTCCTCGCCCCAACTGGTGCTGTCAAATTGATTGATGAACGTTTCACGGTAGCCGAAACCTTCAGGTTGCTCATGCCAGGCGGCAACCATTTTGCCATCATTTCCACGAGCCAGGAAAGGACGTCCGCTCGTTGTGCTGCTGCCAAGTACACCATCGGCTGATGAAATCGTAGCAACATCACTCCAACTTGCACCCATGTCTTCACTGTGAATGGCATATACAAAATCGTTCCCCGTATTCCAGGCTGCGAAGATTGCGCCGGTATCGCTTGTTTCAATACAAACTTCTTCGTTGTTGGCATCATTTTCCGGACTGATTTTCACAGGAGCTGACCAGTTGGTTCCATCATATTTGGAAAAGTAGATACCCCATTTACCGCCATCTTCATCGCGCTGCTGCCAGGCACAGTAAATATTGCCGTCGTCATCTGCTGTTATGCCGGCTTTGTGTGCTTCATAGCCATTGGAGACAGCGACACCAGGAGACCATGTGCCAAATGCTTCATCAAATTTGGAAAAAAGCACCTGACCGCCCACACCTTTCGGGCTGATCCATACCGCAACAAGATCACCGTTGCTCGAACGGGCGATATTTGAGGCATGGTTGTAGTAATTTGCCTGGTTGTTTTCCACGTTGTCCGCAATAACAACCGGTGATTGTGCATACACGCCGTCACAAAGCGCAATCATTGCAATAAAACTTGTCAGTAAA
>QQUM01000565.1 GCA_008501545.1 Calditrichota bacterium | reverse complement strand
CCGAAAAAGTTCAGGCAATAACACCTGTTCCCGGCGGTGTCGGCCCAATGACGATTGCAATGCTTATGTACAATACAGTTAAAGCTGCCAAACAATGATTTACTAATTTAAGCGCCAGTAGCTCAATTGGATAGAGCGTTGGCCTCCGGAGCCAAAGGTTTAGGGTTCGAATCCCTTCTGGCGTATTAAGCCCTCTTCACGGAGGGCTTTTTCATTTTCAGTTTGCAATTTATCTCCGCAGCATGATTTCTTAATTGGTATCTTTTTTAAATTATGCCTGAAAGAAAATAAAACGAGTTGCAAGATATCTTCTTGCAAGGAAGTAAAAAATTAATCAGGGAAGAATTAATTTTGGCAAAAGCAAAAAAACTCATTGCATCAACGCTTCATCTCGATAGTGCAGTAGAATTTTCCGAGAGTTCGCGAACCGCACTCGATTCTTCGAATAATGAACAGCAGTTGTTCGATCATTTGAATGAAAAATACAAATGCAGCAAAGCCGGTGAAATACACATTTCTATTGAGGGCAGGACGGCCCAGTTCAAATGGATTTTACCTGTTGTTGTACAGGAAGCAGAAGAATTGCACAAACAAGCGCTTGCACATGCAAAAAACAAAGACTATGCAAAGGCAATAACACTGTGGATCAAAGCGATTTCGTTAAACCCGGTCGATCCGGATTATTACTTCAATGCTGGTATCGCTTTCTTTGAACAGAACAACTATCGGGAAGCTATCGATAATTTGGATTATGCGCTGCAATTATGTCCAATCTATTATAAAGCCAGTTTGATTCTCGGTACAGTTTATCTCAAGCTGCGGAAATTTGAAAAATCTGAAAATCATCTTCGTGAGAGCATTGCCTTTAATCATGAAAACACACTGGCTTTGTTGAATTTGGCAACGGCATCAAGTGTGCTCAAAAAATATGACGATGGTATCATAATTTTCAAGAAAATAGCAGAGATCAACCCAAATGAAGTGCGTGCATATTTCGGCATGGCGAAAATATATAGCCTGCAAAACAAAATAACGGAAGCAAATGAATGCTACCATAAAGTAGTCGATATCGATCCGAAAGGCCCACTGGCTGCACATGCTAAACGGTTGATCATCGCTGATAAATCTGCAACGAAAGAGCTTAAAAAAAGTGCTGAGATAAATTTAGCAAGCTACCAAAATCTGGATGAAGTCTTTTCCGAAGCTTACAGCGCCTACCTCTTCAGCGATTATAAACTTTCTGCTGATTTATATAAAAAATATGTCAGCACAAAATCCGATGATGAGCAAGCCTGGTATAGCTTCGGTGAAGCGAGCCTTCGATGCGGGGCACTCGAAACTGCGTTGAATGCATTCCAAAAAGCCATCGATTTAAATCCATCCAAAGCACTCTATTTCAAGCAGGCGGCACTTTGCCTGGATATGCTTAATCGCTATGATGATGCGTTAAATTATATTCAAAAAGCACATCAAAAAGGCAAAAATGACAGTGTGACACTTATGCTACTGGGAAAAATTTATCTTAGACACAATCAATTTGATAAAGCAGTCGAGTTTTTACAACAAGCCATAAAACGCAATAAACAAAATATCTCCGCTGAATATTATCTGGCAAAAGTGTATGCAAAACAAGGCCTTGTCGATCAGGCTTCTGAACATCTGTATTGGATTATCAATTCAAAAATAAAAACGCCGCTCAAGACAAAAGCAGAAAAATTACTGAATGAAATAAAGCAAACGTAACTAATCTTGGTAAAAACGCATTAACACAGCACCCTTTTACTCACCTTCCTCACCTTCCCTGGAAGAACTGACAGGCTCGTAATGGAAAAAAACGGAATGCATCGTTTCTGATTCCATTTTCGTGTTGATTCCACCCATCATTTCCACACTGTAACCATTTAAAAAACTCAGGCCAAGTGTACGATATTCTAAGTACCATAATTCTAATAATTTCTAATCCATTATCAGATTTTTAGATGTTTTATTCCTGGAAACCCATCATTAACCAACGTGGTGTATCGCTGGTTGAAGCGATGATCGCCATTGTTATATTCATGATTATCATGATAGGTGGGCAGACATATTTTGTGCGCTCAAAATCACTTATAGCCTATGAAAACGTGAAAAGAAGAGCAGTTGCGGCAGCGGTGCGAAAAATGGAATCCATGGTTAGTCTGGACTATGCTGCCTTAAATTCGTCCTTAAATGAAGACGATGTCCCGGTAAATCTTGGGACCCGTACAGGAACACGCACAACAACTGTTATTTCAGTCGATGATGCAGCCGACGGGGAAGGCCTGGACGATTATGATGGCAACACGGCAGATTATAAACAGATTAACATCGAAGTTGCCTGGAAAACCAATCGTGAATATAGTATTGAAATCTCAAGGTATGTGGTTGAATAGATATGCCCAATAGTCATTTTAAAACTCATTTGAAAAATAATACGGAAGATGGATATGTTCTTGGATTGGTCCTCGTTTTCTTCCTCATATTTTCAATGATTGGACTTACACTGCTAAAAATGGCTGGTGATGAAAGTGTTTTCGCAGCAAATTATTATCACAAAGTAAAAGCCTTTTATCTGGCGGAACAAGGAATCCAGCGCGGAGTCTGGCTGGTGAATAATGTGTCTTCGGATGCAGCCACTTATTCTAATGAAAATGTGGATGTGAAGTTTGATGAAAATGAACTTACACTCACCGCAACTGGGTATTCGGGGCAAGTGCAAAAGACGATCCGTGCAACACTTGAAGGTGGGAGTAGCGTTGCCTGGCCTTATGTACTTTATTCAGATAGTTATGGAATTGAAATTACCAATGGTTATGGGCAAATAAGTGGTGATATTCATTCCAATAGTTCAATAAAAATATTGAACCATAAACATGATGGAAACCAAACAGTTGCCCCGCCAACTGTTCCACCTCCGGATATTGATTGGGATTATTATAAGAAACGTGCTATTGAACAAGGGCATTATAGTAAATCGTATATTATTTTATCACCAGGCTGGAATTCTGGCTCAGGGATTTGGTATGGCGAAGGCCCAGTGTATTTATGGAACTATCCAGACTTTGAAGGGACAATTATCTCAAAAGGCATGGTGTATATTTTCGGAAATAATAGTACGATAACTGCCCAAAGTGGTTATCCTGCCATAATCACGAAGGACTATCTTTATATAAACGGAACAAACATCAAAATAAATGGATTGATTTGTAATGCATCGAATAATGAAAACAAGCCAACATGGTTGAATTCGAATGGATTAAAAATTACGGGTGCTGTTCTATCAACCGCACCAATTCGAAAGAATAACACAGGTGAAACAACTATCACCTATGATGAAAACATTCTTTCTGATATTCAAGGTATCGAAATTAACGGGCAAGGTACTACAGGAGCGGAAGTACAAATCTCGTACTGGGAGGAACTACATTAAAAATGATTCGCATATGGCAGCAAAATACAGGTTTTACACTCGTCGAAATGGTTCTCTCACTTGTAATCGGTGGGATACTGCTCGCATCCATCAGCGTGATTGTTGGCGGTGCCTACGATAATTATTTTGATGTGGGGAAGAAAATGCAATTGCAACAGGACTTGTCATTGATTGAACAGGTTTTGAGTACACGCATCCATGAGGCTGTAGGAGGAAAACATATGGTATACGAAAACTATACAGCCTATTCATCAGGAAAGGCTTCACAAACAACCGGAAGCTGCTTGCGTATTTTCAATGAAGAAGGGCAGTCGGTGACATTGTGTCAAATAAATAATGACTTATATATACTTGATGAACAGATAGGTATCAAAAACAGATTGATTCAAAACAAAATAGATACGCTGAATTTTAGAGACCAGAACACATTTATTGAAACGGTGTGTACTTTGACTCTCGAGAATTGGCAACTCACTGATACGCTCGCTCACGCATTCAGAAATTAATTCAGGTTCCAGCACTATTTGAACGAAATTGCGTCGCTAGTATCAATATTTTGA
>QQUM01000559.1 GCA_008501545.1 Calditrichota bacterium | reverse complement strand
TTAGTGAATACATTTGCAGAGCATCCGTAGTGTCTCCCGCTGTTTCTCAAGCGGGACTTTTAGGTGGGATGTATTGAGGGGCGGACATTGGCAATATCTCGTATTCTTCGATACACGACGAAAAAGCATCATGACTACTCAGCAAATTGCACCACCCAATAGCAGCGCTCAATAAGCAGGGAGCCTGGGCTTGTAGTCAGTGCAGCGCTCTGAATATTTTGTTAAAATTTGTTCTCAGTGCGCTGCTCTGACTACAAACGTAGAATCGATCGTCAATGGGTTTTAAATTAATAATCAAATTAAAAACAATAAATGGAGTTCAGTATGAGCATCGAATTGAAGAAAAATTGCAAATACGCTTTACTTGTACCAACCAGTATGGGCACACGCTTGACACCCGTCAATGGACAACCTGTTCATTCCAGCGACACATTTAATCTCCGTGCATCCAGTGCTGAGACGAATGTTGCCAGCGTGTCTTCTTATCTCGGCCTGCCGGTAAAAGTGCTGACGACCTTTGTCAAAGGCAGCCCGGTCGCACGTTTTATTAAGGATAATTTGGCCAGCCGTCACATGGATTATGAAGGACCGGATGTTGAAAAAGGCGGGCCATGGGGCTATCGCCACCAGATCAATATCGCAGACAGTGGCTATGGCTCGCGTGGGCCGCGCGTTGACAACGACCGTGCTGGTGAAATTGGTCGTACACTCAATGTAAAAGATTTCGACCTTGATCGAATTTTCGGTGAAGAAGGTGTACAAATCGTGCATCTTTCCGGTTTAATAGGCGCTTTATCTCCCGAAACCGGTCAATTCTGCCTGGAAATCGCCCGCGCTGCAAAGCAATATGGCACACGCATTTCGTTTGACCTGAACCACCGGGCTACATTCTGGAAAAACCGCGAAAAGGAATTGAGCGAGATATTTGCTGAAATTGCCAGTATTTCTGATATCCTTGTTGGCAACGAAGAAGATTTTCAATTGTGCCTTGGTATCGAAGGCCCGGAGGCCGGCGGAAAAGATCTTGCTGCAAAAATCGATAACTTCAAAGGCATGATCAATCGCGCAAAGGAAACATTCCCGAATGCGTCCGTTTTTGCAACGACCTTACGTCAGGTTGTGCACACGAACCATCATATGTGGGGCGCCATCATGTCGGAAGGCGACAACTGGCACGTTGTGGAACCGCGTGATATCCACGTGCTCGATCGCATTGGCGGCGGCGATGGTTTTGTCGGCGGCATGCTTTACGCCATTTTGAAAGGGTGGGAGCCAGAAAAATGGAGCCAATTTGGCTGGGCGACCGGCGCACTGGCGACGACACTTTTTACCGATTACTGTGAACCCGCAGATGAAGAGCAGGTGTGGAGTATCTGGGCCGGTAATGCCCGTGTAAAACGGTAGAACAATGTGCAATAATCGATTTTCAACAATCAATTTCCATTTATAAATGCTCGCGAAGTTGAATGCTAATATGAATTTGTTTATGTTATAACAGATTCACAATAAACCCAATCTGTTTTTAATCAATTTATTTTTGGAGGAAGGAATGTCAACGCTTCACTACGTTGATTGGATCATAATTCTTGGTTATTTTCTGATCATTTTAGGTTTGGCCTGGTGGGTGATTAAGCAACGGCAGGATACATCTACGGATTATTTTCTTGCTGGTCGTCACCTTGGCTGGTTTATTGTTGGGGCTTCCATTTTTGCTTCAAATATTGGATCGGAACACCTCGTTGGGCTGGCCGGTTCCGGCGCCACCGATGGTGCTGCGATGGCTCACTACGAATTGCATGCCTGGTGTTTGCTCGTGCTCGGCTGGGTTATGGTGCCATTTTATATGCGTTCAAAAGTGTTTACCATGCCCGAATTTCTTGAACGCCGATTTTCCCCGGCCGCCCGCACCTTGTTGTCGGTTATCTCACTGGTTGCCTATGTGCTCACCAAGATTGCTGTTGGTATTTTTGCCGGTGGGATTGTTTTCAGTGTTTTGTTACCTGACTTGAGTTTTGTGGGCATGGATAGCTTCTGGGTCGGCTCCATTCTCGTAATTTTATTGACTGGCGCCTATACTGTCCTGGGCGGTTTACGTGCTGTAGCCTATACGGAAGCGATTCAAACAATCATACTTATTGTCGGATCGATTCTTGTCACCATTTTTGGGCTGAATGCATTGGGCGGCTGGTCTGAATTGCGAGCTATTGCAGGCTCGGAAATGTTCAATCTCTGGAAACCGCTCGTACCGGAAGGTATCGAATCTACATGGGCGCCAGTACGGGAAGCCGGGCGTATGGCCTGGTATTTCAATGACAATTATCCCTGGCTGGGTATGCTGTTCTGCGCGCCGATTATCGGTTTGTGGTATTGGACGACGGATCAATACATCGTGCAAAGAGCCCTGGGTGCATTCAATGAAACCGAAGCCCGTCGCGGTTCAATTTTCGCTTCGTTCCTGAAATTACTGCCTGTTTTTATCTTCATTATTCCGGGTATGATTGCTTTCGCGCTGGCTTCAAGCGGCAAAATTGAACCAATCCAGGCTGAATTGTTCAATGCA
Source organism: Calditrichota bacterium (assembly GCA_008501545.1). Classification (GTDB taxonomy): domain Bacteria; phylum Zhuqueibacterota; class Zhuqueibacteria; order Zhuqueibacterales; family Geothermadaptataceae; genus Bioreactorimicrobium. The sequence goes on along the minus strand of QQUM01000559.1, from coordinate 1,450 downwards.
CAAGGCGAACTCATTCGTGACAACGCCCAGAAAGCTTTTCCGCTGCTGGTTGCACATGTTTTACCGATTGGAATTCGTGGTATCGTGGTGGCTGGCTTGCTGGCTGCTTTGATGAGTTCGTTGGCTGGTGTCTTTAATGCATCGTCTACACTGTTTACAATGGATTTCTATTCCAGATTCAAACCGGAAGCTTCACAGCACCAACTCGTTTGGATTGGCCGTGTTGCAACCGCTGTCATGGTTTTGATTGGTCTGGCATGGATTCCGGTTATCCAGGGTGGTAAAGGATTGTATGATTATCTGCAGGGTGTACAAGCTTACCTCGCTCCACCGATTTTCGTTGTCTTTTTCCTCGGCGTTTTCAATAAACGTTTGAATGCGAAAGGATGCCTGTCCGCATTAATCGTTGGATTTGCTCTGGGTGTTGTCCGGCTCGCAGTGGATACGCCTGTGAAGTTGATGGAGAATTTTGCGTATGCTGAAAATTCCTTTCTGTGGATCATCAACAATATCTTCTTCCAATACTACAGTTTGCTGATTTTCGTCGTCTGCGTTATCGTGATGATCGGCGTGAGTTACATGACAGAAGAACCGGATTACAACAAAATCAAAGGTTTAACTTATGGAACAACATCCGAAGAAGACCATGCTGATTCCAGATCAAGCTGGTCAAAGATTGATGTTGCAAACTCAGGTTTGGTGATAGTATTGATCGTAGCCGCTTATTTGTATTTTACTGGTTAAGATGAATGGCCTCTTCGGTATGAGGGCCATTATATGAAAAAACTGGTACTCGTTTTAGCAATGGTGCATCGTCGAGTGGAACCTGCCAGCCTGCGATAAAAGCAGGGGGGATGACGAAAGTTAACAAAACGTTATTCTCGCAGCCACGGTCCCCGTGGCCGTAAGTGAAAACATAAAAAATAGCGACTATTTCAAAAGTCGAAAGGCCTGTTTTAAACGATGAAGACACTACTTATTTACATCGCTGCCTGGTTCGGTATGGTCCCGCTCGCAATTTTAAATGGTATAATACGTGAGAAATTCTATGGCCCATCAGTTTCCGAGTTGAGCGCGCACCAGCTATCGACGCTGATAGCACTTGTGCTTTTTGGAATTTATATTTTCTACATGGTCAAGTTTTTTCCTATGAATTCATCCGCACAAGCGTTGTTTATTGGCGGCATGTGGATCACAATGACGATTTGTTTTGAATTTTTATTTGGTCACTACGTTGTTGGACACCCCTGGAGTAAACTTTTGCATGATTATAATATTATGCAAGGAAGAGTCTGGATTCTCGTTCTCGTTTGGACTTTTTTTGCTCCGTATGTGTTTTATAAAATTCGTTCGGAATAGGTGATTCAAACTCGAAATATCAGGGCTGAGTCAAAACATAATTCTTTTAAATATTTATGCAATTTTTTATATGTATGGTAATCTGCTTTTA
>QQUM01000384.1 GCA_008501545.1 Calditrichota bacterium | reverse complement strand
GTTTTCAAAAGTGTATCGCTCATTGATTGGATGTTGTTCTTCTTCAACATCATCTTCATAGGATATTTTTATATTTTCTGCTTTCTTGGGTGTCTTGGGGATTTGTTGGGGGATTTCCAACAAGTCAAATTCTTCACTGTGGACTATTTCAAATTGATATGTTGCTGAGTTCCCAAGAATGCTGCGCAATGCATTTTCCAGAACCGTAACGTAATTATCGACCAGCCATTTTTTAAAGAATTCACTTGGTACCTGGATTGTTAAAACAGATCCGTGCAACTTAATTGCTTTAATCGGTTTAATCCATGTGTGGTAACTTTGTTCATTGATATTTTTTTGAATAATATTTGAACAATTGTTCCAAACCTCTCGAGCAGCATCTTCCATTGCAGGATTGTCACCTGTTTTCAATTCGCTATTGTTTCCTTCCTGAGTTCCGTGTCGTGCAGTATTAATGACACTTTGAGCTAGTTATATTAATTCTTGCGATTAATTCTTTCGAGACGTTCCGGATATTAGAAGGCATGTGAGGTTTTATACCTTGAGAAAGCTCTAATTTAGTAAAGAAAAAAATACTATCAATGAATATATTTTTCGTAAAGACTGATTTGCATCTTTCAAATCGCTTAGTTATTTAGATTTGACTTGACTTTTATACTCTGAATTTTTAAAGTGTCCGTCTGCATTTAGAATACATATCAATATTTTTGGAGTTAAGAAATGAAACGAACTTTTCAACCACATAATAGAAAACGTGTTAACAAACATGGTTTTCGGACGCGTATGAGCTCTAAAGCCGGCCGCCAAATTTTGAAGCGAAGAAGAGCAAAGGGTCGTCATCGCCTCACTGTAAGTGATTCAATGTAATATGTTGAAAAGAGATGGACTGCCGAAAAATTTTATTCTGTCAAATTCCAGTGAGATAGAATTTCTTTTTTCTCAGGGAAAATGCATAAAATCGCAGTCCTTTAACCTTTTCTATTATCGTACGCAGCAATTTAAAATACTTTTCGCAGCTTCCAAATATTTGGATACGCATGTGAAAAAAAACAAAGCAAAGCGTTTACTGCGAGAATTGTTCAGGAAAAATAAAAATCTATTTCCAAAAAATTTAACATTTGCAATCGTAGCCAAAAAACAAGTTTTAATTAAAAAATATGCTCTACTTGAGACAGAATTCTTTCAACTCGCAAATTCTGTTTTCCGTTGAATTTTTAAGAACACTGAAGCCTTCCTTTTCCTCCTCAATTTTCTAATTACTTATTTAAACAATTAAAATTATTTAGGTTAAAGATGGATAAAGATCGTAGCACAATAATCGGATTATTTTTAATCGGCTTCATTATTTTATTTACATATTCCGATTTCTACAAAGAATGGGTGCTTGGGGATGATTACGAACAGCAGGCAATTGAAGCCGAGTACAGTGCAAAGAAAACACCGGATAGCACAACTGTCGGGATGGTTGGTCGTGAGGTGGAATCCGCCACGAACACGACTCAGCAAGAGCTAATAAAACCTGCAAATGAACCTGCCGTATTACCGAAGATCGCAAAAGATAATTCAAAGATCATCTCAATCGAAAATGAACTTTTCTATGCTGAAATATCTACAGTTGGTCCAAGCATTATTGATTTCCAATTAAAAAATTATCAAAATGGCGCGGATGAAACAAAGCAAGTCAATCTCATACATGAAAAACAAGGGAATATCACCCTTAACATACCCTCAAAAAATGATACCATAAGATTTGAGAATTTCAATTTTTCATACCTGGGCACTGATACAATCAATGTATTTTCTGCGGGCCAGCGTGAGATAGTACTGCCGTTCCGCTATTATTTTTCCGATGCACGCTATGTAGATTACGTTTATACCTTTTTACCCGATGACTACAGTTTTAAACTAAAAGTCAACTTCACAAATCTCGATCAGATTATCGATGGTTACAAGTATGGTATTCAGTGGGCGGGCGGCATTGCATCCACTGAGAAAAAATTGTCAGAGGATATGCAATACACACAAGTGTGGGCACTGACAGCGGATGATATTATTGATAAAGATGTATCCGAAGATGAAAAATTAAACGAATTCAATGATGACTGGACCATCCGATGGGGAGCAATCCGGAATAAATATTTTACCGCGGCCATCGTCCCTTTAAGCCAAAAAGGCAGTGGTATCAAGTTCAACGGATTCACAAGGCCGGTTGATGGTGAAACATTTTTTAAAAATTATAGCTTTGAAATTTTGATGCCCATTATGAGTGGAAATCATAGTGATGAATTTTTAATTTATATGGGACCACTCGAGCTTCCCATTTTGGAAGCCTACAATGTAAATCTGGAAAGAATGATGAATTTGGGCTGGAAAATAATTCGTCCAATTTCCAAACTGATTCTCGTTACCTTAAAAAAGTTATACACAGTAATACCAAACTATGGATTTGTCATTATTCTTTTTTCCATCCTGGTTAAGATTGTGCTCTTTCCGCTGACGCGCAAGAGTTTTCAATCGATGAAGGAAATGCAGACGATACAACCGGAGATGGCTGCTTTAAGGGAAAAGTATAAAGACAATCCTCAGAAAATGAACACCGAGATGATGGCTTTGTATAAAGAACACGGTGTAAATCCACTTGGTGGTTGTTTGCCTGTGTTATTTCAAATGCCTGTTCTTTATGCGCTTTTTACTATTTTCAGAACGACAATTGAATTACGAGGAGCAAATTTTATTTGGTGGATTACTGATTTGTCGGCGCCTGATACCGTGTACACGCTGCCTTTTGCTTTGCCAGTTTACGGTGACGGATTGAATGTTTTACCTATTCTAATGGGGCTGACTATGTTTTTCCAGCAGAAGGCAACAATTCAGGATCCTAAGCAAAAAGCGATGGTTTATTTTATGCCGATAATTTTTACTTACATGTTTAATTCTTTTCCATCTGGATTAACCCTCTACTACACTTTGTTTAATCTCTTCTCTATGTTGCAACAGAAGTTTGCTCCTGCACCTGCAAAAAAACCAGATCAAAATCGTAATGGTAAGAAAACGAAAAAACCGAAGAGTAAATTAGATTTCTATCGGCAACAAGCCGAACTGAGAAAAAAGAAATAACTTAAAACAACCCTGATTTTTCAGGGTTTTTTTTATATGAATATAGATGATACTATCGTTGCACTTGCCACCCCACCCGGCCAAAGTGCTATTGCTGTTATTCGCCTGTCCGGACCTGATTGTTTTAAGGTTTTCTTAAAATTAACAACGTTAGATTCGATCGATAAAATTTCTCATAAAAGACTATTCTTATTAAAGTTATATAGAGTAAATTCCGAGAAAAATACCCTCATAGATGAATGCATCGTAACCGCTTATCACGCTCCCCATTCCTATACTGGTGAGAATATCATCGAAATAAGCACCCATGGTAGTATGTTAATCGTACAACTAATTCTTGAAAGCCTCGTCGATGCTGGTGCACGTTTTGCAAAAGCGGGCGAGTTTACAGAACGTGCATTTATTAATGGAAAGTTAGATCTTGTTCAAGCTGAATCAATCGATGCGTTGATCCGGGCTTCAACAGAATCCGAATTATCACTTATTCATAATCACTATAGTGGGCACTTTTCTAATTCTATAAAAAGTATCCGATCTTCTTTTATTGAACTACTAAGTTTGATTGAATTAGAATTGGATTTTTCAGAAGAAGATGTCGAATTTGCCAGTCGGGAAAAGCTTTCGATATTATTGACATCCACCGAATCGCAATTACAAGCTCTCTATAATTCATTTAAACGTTCTCATATTATCCGGGATGGTTTTTCGGTTGCCATTATTGGCAAACCCAATGTAGGAAAATCCAGTTTTCTCAATCTTCTCTTGAAAAAGGAACGAGCCATCGTTTCAGATATAGCCGGTACGACGCGTGATGTTATTACGGAAGCGATCGATATTGGAGGATACAACTTTGTATTTTCCGATACTGCGGGAATCCATAAAACTGAAGATCCC
>QQUM01000791.1 GCA_008501545.1 Calditrichota bacterium | reverse complement strand
TGGCACCACGACAGGCTGTTGAGGTCATGGTAAAACTCACGGGCTACCTTACAGCGCTTCCTTATCAGATAGCGAATATCGTGTGTAGACAAAAGCAAAGACAAAACCAGGGTGAAATATATAAACCCGTCGACTATCAGGCAGTAAATGGTTGGTGTGAATTAGACGCGGACATGCGATTTCAACGAAGCTCACCCGTATTTGAAAATCTAACGCAATACACACAAAAAGACCTGAAACAGTTTACAATTCTCGATGTTATTCATGAAAATTCGAAACAGAAGATTCAAGAAATAATTTTTAATGCTCCAGTGAAAAACACCGAAAGTTACCTTGAATTGAAACTGAATATCAGCGGTGAGGAGAAGTACCTGGCATCCCATCTAAGCCACATAAAAAACCACTTGGGGAAAACAATTGGCTGGCGATGCGAGTTTTTTCATCATAAAAGCTACAAACCCAATCTGGAAGTTCAGGAGAATGTTTCTGACTTCTCCCACAAACTCTGGGATCTTGCTGACCGGAATTTTCAAAAGTCATTTTCGATATTCTTCCGGATATTGGCCGATAAATGTGCGGACCTATTCAATAGTGAACAATTGACGCTTGCGCGTTATAATCAAACGACCAAAACATTTATTTTTGAAGCCATTCGGGGCGATAAGCTGCCACTCGATTCCATTTTTGAACAGAATTTACAAACGCTATTTAAACAAGGTTCCCATGGCAATCCAGGACTCTTTACATTTGGGGATGATGCCGGAGACAAAAATAAAGAAGGCAATCCATGCCATTTGAAAGCACCGGCAAGTTTCGGTTTGGGCGCCGGCTGGCTTTTGCCGTTTGTAAATCAGGCCGGAAAACCGGTTGGCTGTCTGGTACTTACTGATTCCGGCTTATCCAAAAGCGACAAGGACACAACAGACAAACTGAATATCACATATTTGACCTTAACGCTTATTCTAAACTCATTCCTTGAGAAAGAAGACCAGGATAAAAAAGAGCGGCGTTTGCACCAGGTGCTGGTAACCGGATCCATTTTCAAACTGCAGCTGCCGATGCGCTCGCTGATGCGTGAGATGGCCTGGTCCATAAAATTCAGTTTTGATGCATTCCTCACGACGATCGCACTTTTCGATCAAAGAGACAAAAACCTGGGATTTTATGCTGTTGCAAGTGATGATAAACAATTAATTTTGTCACTGGCGGAAGAAAAAGTTGCTGAAACCAAATTCATCGCAAGTTTGCAAAAAGGGATGAAAATCCGTAAATCCCATTTAGTCCACGACATCGGTCTAATAAGTGCGATCGACCTTTCCAGCGGCACAAGTGAACGCGGATTCATCGTTACACCAATTTTTGATAACTCCGGTAAGATGATGGGAGCAATTATTCTCTGCGAACGGCGCAATATGCCGATCTTTGAGCTGGAAAGTGTGACAATTCTTGAAACCATTGCAAAACAGATTGCGGTTGGTATCAACAACAGAATCTTGTACAGTCGCGCAATAAAAAAACAAACCAAAGAAACGCTTGTTGTTAATAAACCGGAAACGAACGGTTTTGTACACAAACCCGCGAAAAAGCAACAACGATTCTGGAGTCGCATCTTTTCCTGATCGCATAAACAAAATTGCATTTGTTTGTACGTAGACGCGCATGCTGACAAGGATGAATCACAGCCTGTTGGCATGCGCTCCCCCAATCCCCTTTTCCAATTCTATTTCCAATCGTTCGAATAAATTATATAGCTTGACTTGATTCATTGAGAATCATTAACTTCATTCGAATACGGACATTGCGAAAACCTGGTTTCGCGGTCAATCGCGTCATCAATCATCCAGAAAAGCAATCCAATTACAAAAAAATAAATGCGCTATTTTACGCTTTTTCTCCTTATTTTTCTATTTATCGCCTGCGATAAAAGGGAAAGAAGTAATCCACTCGACCCACGTAATCCGGACAGCAAAGGGAAACCGGAACCACCTGCGATCTTCTCCACGCATGATTCTGTGCATGTGTCATGGTCGCATTTAAATTTTTCCAATGCAAATGCCTACAACATCTACCGAAAAATCGAGGGAGAGGACGATTTTCAATTTATTAAGAGTCTGCAGCCGCATATTTTTTCTTACTGGGATACCAATTGTGAATATGAAAAATCGCGTTGGTACAAGATTTCAGTAAGCTCTGAAGGATTTGAATCCATTTTATCCGATCAAGTTGAGATCCGGCCAGGTCCATCCTTTCTTTGGGCCACAGACAGGTTCAATGGCATGCTTACGAAATATAGCCATGATGGCCGGCATGTCGTATTTCGAACGACTGACTTTATCGAGCCATACCGGCTTAAAACGAGCCCAAACCTGAATTTTATTTGGATTTCTGATCTCTGGGAAGGGCGTATCAAGCGCATCAGCACGAATGGAACACTCATCAACGACAAAATTCAGCTTTTAGGATTAACCGATTTTGTTTTTGATCCTTTGGATGAAGTTGTTTGGGTATCGAGTTATAATTTTAATACCTGTGCACGATTCAATTTTGCGGGACTGAAGGAACTCGAAATCAGCTTGTTTAAATCGCCCTGGTATTTGGCGTTGCATACAGGCGCCAATCGCGTTTTTGTAGTAAATGATGGTTTGGGAGAAATAATTCGAATGAATTATGAAGGGCAAATTGAAAAGCGCAAGGATGGATTTGAAAATTTTAAAGCAATGGCCTATGATGAAAAACGTGATAGATTATGGGTTAGCGATCTTGACCGAATAACTATTTTGGAACAGAACTTGGGGGAAATGAATATCTATAAACGACTGACAGGCTTTTCACGCATCGGTGCATTTGCTATCGATCATGAACGAGGCGATGTCTGGTGTTTTGATTTCCTGCAACAGGAAGATGCTTCACGTGTTCTGAAATTTTCAGCGGATGGCGACGAAATGCTCGTACTAAATGGATTCACGGATCCGCGTGCGCTTGCCGTCAATCCCGCAAACAACAATTGTTTTGTTGCTGAAGGGGTAACTGGAAAAATCGTTGAGCTTGATGATGAAAGCGGAGCAACCCTTGGTGTTAATGTAACAAATAGAGAATTTTCCAAAATCGCAGTGCAACATTAAAAGTAATCGCAATTCTGGTGCTACGAGTTTGACTTTATGATAAATATAAGTTGTTTTTTATGTTATGTTTTTTTATTGAATAGTTTGCCATTTACATTGTACCAAAGTTATACTCTAATTTTTAGAAACTTTTTTATTCAATTGCCCTATATGTTCAATCAAGGAGGTAACTGAATGAGTGGCTTTGAAATAGCTCAGTTAGAAAAAAATCAAATTGTTACTTTGCATCTAAAAGGATTTTTAGATGCCCACACTGCTCCGGATTTGGAAGCTGAACTGCAGAAATGCATCCAAAACAAGCAGTATAAAGTCATAGTCAATTTTCACGAATTAGGCTATATCAGCAGCGCAGGGTTGGGTGTGTTCATGGGCTTTATTGAAGAAATTCGTAAAAATGGCGGCGATATTAAATTGACGAATATGTCCAGCAAGATTTATAGAGTTTTTGATCTGCTTGGTTTTCCAGCGCTTTACGAAATATTCAACACCGAAGAAGAGGCCGTGCAAAAGTTTACTTAGAACAAGTCGCAGAGATGACGATGTTTATTGATGAAAAAGTAAATTTAGCTGAAAAAACAAGGCGGTGAAAATTTGGCTAAAAAGGTGAAGAAATACCAATTAAAATTACCCAGTAGTACAAACCATCTCGAGCTTATTCGAGAGTTTGTTACGAATCTCGCACGCAATGTCGGATTCGACGACGATAAAATCAGCCAGATTGAATTGGCGGTAGATGAAGCGTGCACAAACGTCGTAAAACATGCATACAAAGGTGATGACAAGCAACCATTGGATGTGCTTGTAAAAACCGACGCAAAAAAGTTTAGAATAATTATCTCCGACAAAGGCAAAGGCTTTAATCCGAAACAAATTAAAACACCGGATATGAAA
>QQUM01000339.1 GCA_008501545.1 Calditrichota bacterium | reverse complement strand
TGCGATGTTGAAATGTGCAGGTGTCCGGAACCAACAGGGAATAGCGCACATGTTTGATTGGGTGGAATGTGTTAAAATGAAATTCATCCCAGAAATGGTTTGAAAGTTTGCCACTATAATAATTGCGAACACGCCATTTCAGATAAATGAAGTCGTTTTCTTCCAGCGATTTAAAAACCACATAATTGCCTTCTGTATCCGCTTTGATTCTTGAACCATCGTTTTTGATCACAGTCGCATTTTCGATGATCAGTTTTTCTGAATAATGGTTTGTCGGAATGCGGTATTCCTTGAAATCATCGATGCCGGATTTTGTAAAAACGCGCACCAGCACTTCCCGTGATGATTCGGAAGCACCCTTATCGTACACAACGCGGCGGTTGTCGTCAAGTATGATAACCGCTGCAGCGCCATTGTATGCTTCTGCTTCCGGTGCAGTGGCAATCCAGTCCTTGATATCACGCTCACCGAAATGCAGGAAAATATTTTTTTTGCCTTCGAGCTCACGCAATTTATCGCGGGCTTCATAATTTGTCGGCAAATATTTTAAAGCCAGTTTGTAAGATTTTTTCGCTTCAGATTTTTTTTCCTGAATCCGGTAGATGTCGGCTTGTTGCTCAAAATATTGTGAACTGTTGGGGCATAACCGAATCGCTTCACCTATGGCCTGCAGTGCCTCATCATACTTCTGCATGCTCATGTAAATCGATGCCATGTTGTAATGTTCACCCGGCGCTGCAGTGGCCCGGTGCAGCAATTTGCTCTGTGTTTCCTGCCATTTTTCGATTTGGGAAGAACGCAAGTAAAAATCAGCCAATGATCGATAGGCAACTTCAATGTTTTGCCGCTGCATAAATTTTTCAACCAATTGGATTGCCGTATCATATTTTCTCGTTGTCTGGATAGAAATCGCTGCATTAAAATATGTGAATGTCCAATTATCCGGGTACTTATCCAATGCTTTCACAGCAGTGGCCATCATTTCATTGATCATGCCTTTTTTACTGTACAGCGCTATGCGGTGATTCAGGACGAGTTCCGAAGATGGCTGAATGAAATCGAGTTGATCGATAAGTTCACTTGCTTTGTCCCAATCCTCATTATCCATTGCCAGATTTATTTTGTAGTCGAGAACGTTCGGCAATTTATCGTCGATGGCGGATAACTTTTCGATCGTTGTCGAGATTTCATCATATTTTTCACCGCGCATGTACGCTTCGAGAATAGCGGTGAGCAGCATGGAGTTTTCCGGTGCCAGTTGCAATCCTTGCTTTAGTACCAATTCTGCTTCCACTGCTTTGTCATTGCGCAGGTAGCAATCAGCGAGAAGCAGGTAATTTTCCAGGTGGCCCGGATTTTTTTCTATTTGGTTTTTGAAAAAGACTTCAGCGAAGTTTTCGATAAGTTTGGCTTCGACTTTTTTATTGCGCGGGTATTTTTTTTCATCCCTGGTAACTTTCAATCCATCCACAGGGCGGCCGAATTCATCGGTGAATCGCAGCATGAAATTACAGCGGGTGATTTCAGAAAAACCACATTTTATCAGCACGCGGTTCCAGCCTTTTTGCAATGTCGTCTCGACGATGTAGGTGTCGAGGTCATTGTTGTTTTCGTCGAAATACGCCATGACCTGATAGTCATTTAGAAATGCTTTTACCGAACCGGATGTGCCGATGCGCATCTGCACTTCTTGTTTGCGCGGACTGTAAACGAAGGTGTTCGCATAAAAAATGGATTCGATAAACGCAAAGTACCGGCGGAAATCAACCCAACGGTCACGCCTGAGAGCAGGGACGGCAAACCAGTTTACAGGCACGCCATTTTTCCCTTCATATTCAGCTTCAGGTTTGTATTCGGTTTCAGGTGGAAACTGGTTTTGAAAACCGGATGCCGAAATATTATCGAACGGACCACAGACCATCCAATCATCAACGGTGTGTAACCGCGCAAAGGCTGCATCCGATTTTTCATATTTCTCTTTATCCTGATAGTGTTCACCGAGCATTTCATTTGCCATGGCTTGCAGCACGCCGCTACGGTCCGCCTTTTGGCTCAAGTCGCGATAGAGCGCATCGATACCCAGTTCGGGTTTGTGGATATTTCCCTGTATTTTCGCTGTGATCCATTCTGCAAAGAGGTATGGATAGGGATTTCCGGTACTGTCTTCAAGAATTCTTCGAAATGCATACCAGGCATCGACATCTTTTTGCTGTAAAGTATAAAGGAAGGACAAGCCAACGTGGGCGCGAATATTGGCTGGATCCTGGTGAATGGCAGCGAGAAATTTTTGCTCGACCAGCATTTGGTCGTTTTCCTGCCACGCATTCCATGCTTCCTGCACCATCTGCTCACTTTTTTCAGTTGATGCGATCGTCGTCGACGTGAGTAAAATGAAAATCAGAAGGATGGCATTTCGGAATGATTTCAGCATGTTCAATGGGCTCCTCAGGCAATCATATTTAAATTTTCTTAATTTCAGCTTTATTTTCATGTTGCTGCTTGTTGATAATCTAAGGGTTTCGGCGCTATTATGCGAATTGTGGATCCAAATTCCGCTACGCTATTTAAATTCGTATTATGCCTTAGACGCAACAAAAGTCATGCAGGTTCTATTCTCGAGCAGTATCATTTATGAGATCCGATTGAATCAGATGTTTTTAACCGAATATTGATGCCAACGCGGCATCACGGCCTAGTCTATCAATATCACACACACACCCATTTATAGCAAGGATTTTCGTAAAGATAGAGAGAAAAGATTTTGTTTTAATGATAAAATTCTTATGTTACGCGGATTCTTTTGAATAGCATTCATTTTTTTGAAAATCCGAAATGGAGTTATACATGACGAAATTTACGCCGTCGTACTGGGCAGTCATTCTCGGCGGTTCCAGTGGTTTCGGCCTGGCAACGGCAAAAAAATTAAGCCGGCACCGCATGAATATTTGTATCGTGCATCGTGACCGACGTGGCGCGATGAAAAAGATCGAACCGGAATTTGAGGCTATACGTGAGACGGGTGTAAAGTTCATCGCGTGCAATACCAACGCGCTCAGCGAGGACGGGCGCAATGATGTCCTTTCACAATTGAAAGATGCGATGGGGACGGATGGCCGTGTCCGCATGCTGCTGCATTCTATAGCATTCGGTAATTTAAAGCTGATGGTTCAGGAGCCGCAGGCATTGCAGGAAAAACATCAGGATGCACTGGCAAAACTCAGTGACAAGCTTGGCGTTTCTGCAGCAAATTTACAGGAAAACATCGATTCGCTTTTTCAGGAAGGTTATGAAGAATTGGCCGGAGTGGCGACGCCACCAGCCTACAGTCAGTCCGAACTGTTAGCTGACGAGGATTTTTCCCTGACGCTCTACAGCATGGGAACCAGTCTCGCAAGCTGGGTGCAGGATATTTATTCTGAAAAAATATTTGCTGATGATGCCCGAATTTTCGGTCTGACAAGCGAAGGCAATGAAGTCGCCTGGAAAGGATATGCTGCTGTCGCTGCTGCCAAAACCGCTCTGGAAGCCGTCTCCCGAGCCATCGCCAAAGAATATGCACCCTACGGCATTCGCTGCAACGTTATTCAGGCGGGTGTCACTGATACGCCTGCACTGCGCCTCATCCCCGGCAGCAACCACCTCAAAGCCGGCGCAAAAAAACGCAATCCATTCAACCGTCTGACGATGCCGGAAGATGTCGCCAATTTTATCTACCTGATGTGCCAGGATGAAGCGGCATGGGCCAATGGCAATATCATTCGCGTCGATGGCGGCGAGCATATAAGTGGATAGAACATGGTGTCGTTTGAACTCCAGTGTACAAATTCGGATTCTGCATACTTGAAGCGCTCATTCCCAATTCGATAGCATTATGAAAATTTCACCACGTCACATTTTTTAATCTAAACGAGAAATCGAAATGATCTACATACACGGCATTGGCCATTTCCACCCGGAAAATGTAATTGACAATAAATTTTTGGAAGACCTGGATATCGGGACCAACGATGACTGGA
>QQUM01000415.1 GCA_008501545.1 Calditrichota bacterium | reverse complement strand
CAAAGCCGCTATATCCTCCATAGTAACGTTTTGTGCTTCGAGGATTTGCATTAACTCATCTGTCGTGCCAACACTTTCCGGCACATCAAAACGTTTTCTCAAATAGCGCCAGACAATGCGTGAAATTTCATCATATTGGCTGTTGATCTCAGGTGTGTGGAGATCGACTTCATTGTGCAATGCGTCCAAAGCGGTCTCTTCTGGTGTTTTTACCGGAGCTGTAGCCACTACCGTCGATGTTTGTGACTTCTTTTTCTTATAGAATATGATTCCACTAATCACGCCAAAGAGTAGCAACAGAAGGACACCGTAAACTGTAATCAAACTATTGCTATCTTTTTCTGCAACCGGATCTACTATTTTCAGAGGCAGCCGGGCACTGCGTAAAACATGTTCCTGTAAGTCGGCATCATGGTACCGCAGGATAACCTCATCGATGTAAGCCATCCCGAGCGTTTCACCAACAAAGGAAAACTCGTATTCGCGCGTACTCATCAAAGTATCCCCATTGGAGCCGACGGTGTTTGCTGTTGAAGTCGCAATGAGTTTCAAATTTGTTGTCGTCGGAGCATCGATGGGAAAAAATTTAATCGCGTTGATTGGCCCCTTCCACGTTGCAATAACTTGGAGTTTTGCTTCCTTATTAAACGGCACTTCATCGGAATCAAGACGAGCTGACAACTTGACTTCCGTCGCTGCAAAAATGAACTCAACAGAAATGAGGAACAAAAAAAGAAACGATGCATAAATACGAAAATAATTCTTCATTTTCCCCATCTTCTCCCACTCCTGAAAATTATAATAACGAATATTCACAAAAAAGCCGCATCGCCGCCTCCGATATTCATCAAAGTGGCATACGGCTCTTTTTGGGACGAATTGTATAAGAATAAAGTTTTATTTTTTTGAAGTACCGTCAGTCTTCTCGGGTGTGTCCTGGCCATCGATTGCGATGGGAATTTGGCTGATATCTACACCGAGATTTTCAATCTCCCATTTAACGGAGGGAGCGAGTTCTTCATCAGGAAATTTATCTAAAAATTCCTGGTATGCCGTACGGGCATTTTCCAGCTCACCAAGTTCATTGGCATAAATGTAACCAATCATAAACTGAGAGCGGACTTCGAGCTTTGTTCCGGGATACTTTTTAATAACCTGGTTATGAATATCAATGGCATGATGATAGTCTTTATGTGCAAGAATATAAAGATCAGCGAGTTTGCTGGTAAAATTCGGGGTGTTTTCACTTTCGGGATAATGTTTTATGAAAGTTTCTATTCGTTCGATGGCCTCAGTGATTTTTTCTTCTTTTTCAAGGGCCTGGATGTCGGCGAGCAGTTCTTTTTCTGGCTTAACTTTGGAACAAGCTAAAAATCCAATAATCACACCAAACAAGAGAAAAATAGAAATTTTAGACATACGCGAGATCTCCTTAGAGAGCCTACAATTCATTCAAGTAATTCAAAATAGTACGATTAAAATCTAAAAAAAGTAGTAAGAATATTACAGTTTCCCAAACAGAAAAGCAAGCCTTTTTTAAGCTCAAATTAAGGAACAATCAGACATAAAAAAAAAGGAGGCACAATAAATTGTACCTCCTGCAAGCTTAATCCGAAAACGGATTATTTCTTTTTATCGTTTTCATCATCAACAACTTCGAATTCCGCTTCCTGTACATTCTCATCGGTTTGGTCAGCCGCTTGCGGTTCACCTTGTGGCTGACCCTGGGCATCGGGACCAGCGCTTTGGTACATTTTCGAAGAAACGTCATTCCACATCTGCGTTAAAGCATCCGTTGCAGACTTAATTTCATCGACGTTGTTGGTTTTGATTGCTTCACGAATACGACTCACGCCGGCTTCCAATTTGCTCTTACTTTCCGGGTCAATTTTATCACCCATATCCTGAATGTTTTTTTCAGTCTGGTATGCAAGTTGATCAGCCTTATTCACAGTGTCGACGGCTTCACGCTTTTTCTTGTCTTCTGCAGCATGCTTTTTCGCATCATCCTGCATTTTTTCAATTTCTTCCTTGGAAAGCCCGGTCGATGCCTCAATGTGAATCGACTGTTCTTTCCCGGTTGCCTTATCTTTGGCGCCAACATTCAGAATACCGTTCGCATCAATATCGAATGTAACTTCAATTTGTGGAACGCCACGCGGGGCTGGTGGCACACCATCCAGGATAAAGCGTCCCAGCGTCCGGTTGTCGGCAGCTAACTCGCGCTCACCTTGCAAGATGTGAATTTCAACGCTTGACTGGTTATCCGTCGCGGTGCTAAATACTTCAGACTTTTTCGTGGGAATGGTTGTGTTACGTTCAATCAGTTTTGTTGTAACACCACCCAAAGTTTCAATCCCGAGGGACAATGGCGTAACGTCAAGCAAAAGTACATCTTTAACATCACCGGCAAGCACACCACCTTGAATAGCCGCACCAATTGCAACAACTTCATCAGGGTTTACCCCTTTATTGGGTTCTCTTTTGAAGAGATCTTTGGCGATTTCCTGAACTTTTGGCATTCTTGTACTACCACCTACAAGGACAACTTCATTTATATCATTTAATGAAAGCCCAGCATCTTTTATGGCCGCCTGACATGGTCCCACTAATCGAGCAAAAAGGCTCTCACATAATTGTTCAAATTTCGAACGTGTCAATGTGATAGTCAAATGTTTTGGACCAGACTCTGTCGCGGTAATAAACGGTAAGTTGATATCAGTTTGTGTCGTCGTAGACAGTTCACATTTTGCTTTTTCTGCAGCCTCTTTCAAGCGTTGCAGTGCCATTGGATCTTTTGATAAGTCAACACCTTCCTGCTTTTTAAATTCATCCACCAGCCAATCGATGATTTGTTTATCAAAATCATCACCACCAAGGTGCGAATCACCGTTTGTTGATTTCACTTCAAACACACCATCACCGATCTCCAGAATTGAAATATCGAATGTTCCACCACCGAGATCGAAAACAGCAATTACTTCTTCGGATTTCTTATCCAGGCCGTAAGCAAGGGAGGCGGCTGTCGGTTCATTTATAATTCGACGAACTTTTAGGCCTGCGATCTCTCCGGCTTCTTTTGTTGCCTGCCGTTGGCTATCATTAAAATATGCAGGTACGGTAATTACGGCTTCCGTAACCTTTTCGCCAAGATAATCTTCAGCAGTCTGTTTCATTTTCTGCAAAGTCATCGCTGAAATTTCTTGTGGAGAATAAAGTTTGTCATCGACACGAATGGCAGCAACATCGTTACTACCGGCTTCCACTTTATAAGGTACTTCTTCAATTTCGGTTCCAACTTCAGCAAAGCGGCGCCCCATGAACCGTTTTACGGAGAAGATCGTGTTTTGAGGATTCGTAATCGCCTGCCTTTTTGCAACCTGCCCCACCAATCGCTCATTATTCTTCGTAAAGGCAACCACGGAAGGTGTTGTCCGCGATCCTTCTGAGTTTTGAATAACAATTGGATCGCCGCCTTCCATGACGGAGACACATGAATTTGTTGTCCCTAGATCAATACCAATAATTTTTCCCATTTTAACGAATCTCCTATTATTTATTAAAAATTTAGTTTCACAATATACTTTATGATTTCAGTCAATAGACAACCATTATGCCAAAATATTTTTTCTTTTTGAGAATCTTATTAAACAACAACTTAGAGCAAATAAAAATAGAAGAGTGAAATCGTGCAGGGCATTATTGCAGATAATTGTCAATATGACACGATCGATTGTAAGTCGTATTGGCACAAACTATAATGTTGCCTTTGCATAGATTTATATAATGACAACATATTGATCACCGGTTGTACCGTTTTTTCGGGCGCCAAGCCCGGGCATTTTAAATACGGTTCCCTTTTTCGTTTCAGAGGGAATACGCAGTTCAGCCCTTTTCCCATTTATCGTACCAACCCGACTTGTTACCCCTTTTTGCAGCAAATCATCCTGAATTGGAACATCGCAGTAGATGTCATTCCCTTTTCTGCTAAAAACATTGTGTTTTTTAATATTTACTT
>QQUM01000122.1 GCA_008501545.1 Calditrichota bacterium | reverse complement strand
GCGGGTAGGGGAGAGCCGCCTGCAAGTTCGATAACATCTTCATAAATCGTGCCTACGGGAACATAAACTGTGACAGGTTGTTTCACTGCTCCGGCGACGGTGAGAAATTTATTGGTTACCGGTTTTCCATCAACGGCGTGTGCGATGTTGTAGAGGGTCTCTACATTGCTCACAACAGCGCCGATATCCAAAGGAATACCGCCCGGTGGCATAAGTTTGCCGGTTATTCCCGCAACAATTTCATACTCATCACCGGCAGGGTAGTAGTCATCAAATTCATGCAGTGTTATCGCCGCTTTGGCCTTGTCGATGGCTGCATTAAGAGATTTTATGGCTTGCGTGTTTTTTGACTTTATGCCAATCACAATTTTCTGCGCTTTGGTGTGATCCGCTACATACTGAATTCCCTGAACGATTGTGTCGGCGTAGTTTTGCATAATTTCCTTGTCTTTGTGCATGAGCGGTTCACACTCAGCAGCGTTCACCAACAACCATTCAACTTCTGCACCGACTTTCACATGTGTGGGAAAACCTGCACCACCGGCGCCGACAACCCCGGCATTTTTTATTTTTTCTACCAGATTCATTTTTACATTCAATTAAAATGTGTTCAGTTCAAATTCAACGCCCAAATGCGCATGAGTTTTTCCAGTTTTTTAAAGCCTAAAAGACGATTGTTTATGAATACCATATTGGCTTTTTCGGGGATTCCATTGGCTGCCGCGCAGGAAATATCCCAACACATGGCAGCAGAAATTCCTTCATATTTTTCAGCTTGCTTCTTCAGAAGGAAAGCAGCTTCGTCTATCACCACACCTGCGACGAAGTCATTGTTTCGTATCTGTTCAGACAATTGTTTGGTGGACTTTCGCAACTCAGAAACAAATCCACGCCGTGGTTTAAATTCCTGAACCTGGTAACCATTTGCCGTCATGACCGATCGTATCGTATTGACGGCGGTTTGACTGCAGCTACCGCAGATGAGACCGATTGCCTTTGTCGCTTTTTGTGTACCGTTCACCTTTGTTGCTTGTTCGATTGACACTTTTTTCTCGAATATGATTTTCTTCATCGCAAGATAATCCCGTGCCAACGGTGTGATCAGTGTATTCGGTGCGATCACAACCCGGGAGATGCCTTGCCGATAAAATGCAATCGCATTTTGTTCCGTTATCAGTTTCTTTTGCCAGATAAAGCTATTCTCATTCGTGCTATCTGCATTTGAAGTGGCAGGGGACAACTGCTGCATGATATTGGCAACAACCCTATCGGTGATCGACTGAATGATGCGTTCTATTTCCTGTGATGAATACACTATTTCTTCTCGATGTCTATGGCATCAACAATTGCAATGATGATGCTGCGCAACGGCATCTGGCAACTGAAATGCAACAATTCAGCAGCACCTTTTCCTTCACTTGCGACAAGCACAATTTCATCTTTTCCGGCTCCGACGGTATCCACTGCGACCATAACACCTTTTTTTTCTTTGCCATCTGGCGAGATGGGTTTAACCAGCATAAGTTTTTTGTTGGCGTAACAACCATGCTTGATTGTCGATACAATCGAACCTGTAACTTTTCCCAGAACCATATTTTCACACATCCAATCGATCTACGAATCCGACAATAGTTGCATCTGACGGAATGCGCCTGTTTTTAAAAGCCAGAGTCGCTTCACCTCCGGTCACCCAGAACACGCGATCACCATCGCTGGCGTTGATCGTATCCACAGCGATGAGGGGGCGTCCAATTGACTTTTGTGATTCATCCAATGGCTGAATCACATACAATTTCAATCCACCAAGTTGCTTGTCTTTTTGTGTCGCCCAAATTTTACCGATGACTTCACCGTATCTCATAATTATTTTTCCGCCGCATGTGAATTGAGCATGCGCTGTTATTTTTCAAATACAATTTTGCCTTTTAATTCAATCGAATCAATGATGGCTATTATACTGGAATCTGTCGGAACTTTCCCCAGGCTTTCCGTCTGCCGTGCCGAGCTCCCACGAACGATGAGCACAACTTCCCCGACACCGGCCCCAACGGAATCGATAGCTACCAGATAATTGTCTGTTGGTGTCGTATCCGGCCCAAGCAAATTGACCAGCAACAATTTACGGCCTCTTAAACTGTCCGCTTTGACAGTCGAGACGACGGTTCCTTCGACACGGGCTAATTCCATAATTTTTCCTTCTTTAAAAGGCGCGACGCACTTCACCTCGAAATTACCAGGCATCATCAAAGATTTGCAGGCCGTTCGGTAATAAGTGCGTCGCACCTGGCTAAATTTCATTTTTTCATTGAACTTTCGACACGACCGTTTTTCCACTCCGAAATTATCCGAGTGTGCCCACTGTGTGTTTCCGGTGAATTTATTTTGAAAATTTAGAGCTTTTCAAATCGGTTTACAGCCTCAAGCCATGCATCGCTGTTTTGCGGTTCGTATCTGCGCTGTTCGTCCATATTTGCCACAATTTCCCTGGCCTGTTGAATATCTTTGATCTCACCCAATGCGATTAATTGCACCAACGCGTTGCCAATCACCGTGGCCTCGACGGGTCCCGCAACGACAGGTCTGACACTGGCGTCGGCGGTCATTTGGTTGAGTAGTTCGTTTTTACTGCCGCCACCAACAATATGGATAGTATCAACCTGCCGGCCTGTGAGTTGCACCAGCTTTTCGACCACATCACGGTAGGTCAAAGCCAGACTTTCAAGTATACAACGCACCGTTTCGCCAACCGAACCAGGGACTGCCTGAGCCGTATTTTTACAAAATTCTCTTACAGTAACCGAATGATCGCCTGGGGGTAAAAATTTGCTGTCATTTGGTTTAATGAAGGAGCGAAGTGGTGTGGCTTCCGAAGCCATTTTCGTCAATTGATCGTATGAATACGCCTGCCCGCTTTTTTTCCATCCGGCACGTGCTTGCTGTACAATCCATAATCCCATGATATTACTGAGAAGCCGGAAAGTGTCATACACCCCGCCTTCGTTTGTTAGACCGAAATCCATTGCTTCTTTAGAGATTAACGGTTTTGCATTTTCCAGTCCAACCAAACTCCATGTGCCGCTGCTGATATATGCATAATTTGGTGTTAGCGCCGGTATTGCGGCCACGGCACTTCCAGTGTCGTGACATGCAGGAGCAATGACCGGAATGTCCTGCCATTTTCCTAAAATTGTGCCTGGCTTCACGATATCAGGAAAAAGATGCTTTGGAATACCCAATGTATCCATGAGTGATTCGGACCAATTTTGTGAGTTCGGATCATAAAGCTGTGTGGTTGTTGCGATGGAAAACTCGCTGGCTTTAATCCCGGTCAACCAGTAGTTTAATAAATCTGGTGCTGTTAAAAATGTTTCTGCGATATCAAGAAGCGGCGAGTTTTGTTCAATAAGGCTGGTCAGTTGGAAAATTGTGTTGAAAGGGAGAAATTGTATGCCGGTCTGTGCATAAACAGTCTCTTTTGGAATCTTTTCAAAAACGCGTTCCATGACGCCATCGGTGCGCTTATCACGATAGTGCACCAGGTTGCTGAGCAGATTGCCATTGCGATCCAGCAAACCAAAATCAACGCCCCAGGTATCGACACCGATTGATGCGGGGTGCAGTTCTTTTGCCTTTTCAAGTCCGGCCTGGATTTCGCGCCAGAGTTCAAGAAAATTCCAATACAGGGTACCATCGATTGTTGTTGGCGAATTGGCAAAACGTCGTAATTCATCGAGATGCAGTGTCTTGCCGTCAAATTTGACCGCCATGACCCGCCCGGATTCAGCTCCGAGATCGACGGAAATAACCGTTTTCTCAGCCATTTAAGTTCCCTCTCCCGTTTGTAAGGTTCTCCGCTATGCGCACATCGATGCCGTTTTCTCGAAAAAAGTTGACCATCTCGGCAGGCGCTTCTACGTCGGTAACAATCGTCGAAATTTGCTGTGGTTCCGCAAAACTTGCAAGACTGGTCATACCCCACTTGCTACTATCGACGAGCAGAATAACCTCTTCGGCCTGGC
>QQUM01000809.1 GCA_008501545.1 Calditrichota bacterium | reverse complement strand
TTTGAAGAACTGGTACATGCTGCTGATTTTGTCGTTGCGATGCCGGAGTATCACATTGTTATCGATTGCATTACCCATCGTAAACCGTTGATTTTTACAAATCGTTCGGACTTTCCTGAAGAAAAAAACCTGGTTGCCGGATTATACAAATATGGCAATTGTGTGCTGTTGCAGGAAGATGATTTTTTTGGCGGGAATTGGAAGGAAGCATTTGAATTTCTGGCCGCATCCCCCGTACCCGAAGATGAGCTCGATGTGGAAGGGGCGCAGTTCGCAGCAAAAAAAATTGATCAGTTGTTGCGCGCCAGTCAATGTCAGTCATCACGGCGAAAAGTTTCCGCCGCCAGTCCGCGCAACGAATAAACAAAGAGTGCAAACAACAGGTGTGAAATTGTAAATTCTTCCGGAAGAAAGTAACGGTACAACGCATTCCAGAACAGGAATGCGAGCAGAACCCATTTTACCTGTAAAATAGTTCGTGCGATGTGCTCAGACGCGACATAGTTTTTAAGGAAGCGCCGATACCAAATCTCGAATAAATCAATCACCAGCAAAAAAATGATCGAGCCTGTCAAAACGATAAATAGATTTTTCCCCATATACGCCTCCTTGATTGATATTAACGCGTCATAATACCTAATCACATAATACAGAAGCCGGGCACAGGTTGCAATAATTTCTTCGGCTGGATGACAAATCCAGATTTACCAGTGTAAATAATAGGCTGGAATCATCAGGAGCATGGCCAGGAGTAGAAAGAAAAGCTGCAGAGGTAATATCCAGCGAGCCCATTTCTGCCATGGAATTTTCGCCAGTGAAAGCGTTCCCATGAGTACGGGTGATGTAGGATAAATCATATTGCTGAATCCATCACCAAACTGATAAGCCAACACAGCGGTTTGGCGACTGACATTCAATAAATCGGATAAGGGTGCCATGATCGGCATGGTAAGCGCAGCCTGCCCACTGCCGGAGGGAATGAAAAAATTAATCATGGTCTGCACCAGAATCATGGTCTGGGACGCCATGATTGGTGAATCACTGCCAATAGTCGAAGAGAGATTGTACAAAACCGTATCGATGATCATCCCATCCTGCGCAACGATAAGAATGCCACGCGCAAAACCAATAATCAACGCAGTTCCCACCAAATCCTTCGCCCCTGAGATGAATGCATCAGTCGTTTCGTTTATCGAAAGCCGGCCGGCAATGGCGATGACGATACCCAATGCAAAGAAAAGAGCCGCAATTTCTTCAATATACCACTTGTATTGCAATACACCGAAAACAAGCAGCAGCATACCAGCAGTAAAGACAGCAAGGACGAGCTGATGCCGTCGCCGCATCGTCGGTGTTTCCGAATTTTCTATGGCATCGGCATGATTCAGTTCATCAACACCGGCCATTGGACTAATGCCTGGATTTTTTCTCAGTTTTCGCGTGTACATCGATACAAAAAGAATGGCGATGCCGGTGAAAAGTAACCAGACAATAACACGAAATCCAATGCCGGAAAAGAGGGGCAAGCCGGATAGACCTTGTGCAATACCAACTGTAAACGGATTGAGAAAAGCAGCGGCAAATCCAACATGTGAACCCACATAGGGAATGGCAACCCCGACCACGGAATCATAGCCAAGTTTGAGTGCCAGCGGGACAAAGATCAAGACGAAGGGAATGATTTCCTCGCTCATTCCAAAAACTGCACCACCGGCAGAGAAAAGCAGCATGAGCAACGGGATCAGGAACATGCGAACGATGGCAAATCTGTCGTGTGCATGAACCAGGTGGGTAATTGCCACATCGATTGCAGCAGTGCGTTGCATGATGGAAAATGCCCCACCAACGATGAGCACAAACGCGATAATTCCCGCTGCATTGATGAAGCCTCTGATCGGCGCTTTTAACAAAGCGGCGAAACCTTGTGGTTGGCTTTCGACATAATGAAATGAATCAGCAACGACTGTCTCCTTGCCATTTTGCAAAACTTTTGTGTACTCCCCACCGGGAATAATCCACGTGGCCGCTGCGACGATGACAATAATTGAGAAAACGATAAAATGTGTATTGGGAATTTTAAATTTCATTGCGTTGAGGGGATTCCTTTTGGTCATAATGTTTTGCCAATTCGTATGCCGCGATGCCAAATGCCACGCTTACGTTGAGCGATATTTTTTCACCACGCATGGGCAAATGACGGATTTCATCGCAGATATCCAGAATTTCATTGGAGATACCATAATATTCATTACCGATCACCAGAGCAATTTTGTCAACAGGATGAAATCCATCCAATGGCTGACTGTGCTCCGTGCATTCCAAAGCGATAATTTGGTATCCATCCCGGCGAAGAGAAGCAATTGCATCCTGTGTTTTCTGTACATATTTCCAGGGGACAAATTCTTCAGCTCCAAGCGCTGATTTCCGGATTTCTGCTCTCGGTGGCTGTGCTGTGATACCACAAAGTATGACGCCCCCGAATCCCGCACCGTCTGCGGTTCGAAAAATGGCGCCAACATTGTGCAAGCTGCGTATGTTATCAACAATGGCGATGCGTTCTGGATGCTTTTCAGGCCAGGATTTCATAGTGCAATCTGGATTGTGGTTAGAACATTTTTGTTGGATTATTCAAGGACCAAAGCCAGGCGCAGGCAAATAATTTATGCAGTCCTGATTGGTTTGTCACTTTTTCTCATTTCCATTTTGATTAACCTGCGAATTGCTTGCTCCCCTTTTCGCCGGATTAATCGCACACAAACCGCAGGCCGACTGTTTTTGCCGACGAAAAAAAGGCAGGATGACTGCAATAAAGACATATGTAAAAGCCCATCCCAAAATGAGAAAGGCCAGTACTGTTTGTAGCATTTTCACCTCAAACAAAACCAAGCAACAAACCAGTTTGATAAACGACGAAAGACGCACCATAGGCTAAAACAAGCATGTAAACGAAGACAACGACCGGCCAGCGCCAACTGTTTGTTTCGCGGCGTATTATGGCAAGCGTTGACATGCACTGGCAAGCCAGAACAAAAAAAACCATCAAGGAAATGGCGGACAGCGGAGTGTAAACCGGTTTACCGGTATCGGCGTGCCGGTCCCGTTTCATGGCCTGGCGCAAACTTACTGATCCCTCGTCCGCGTCCTGTACGTTGTAAAGGGTTCCCAGTGTGCTGACCATGACTTCCCTCGCGGCAAACGAAGTTATCAGGCCAACGCCAATTTTCCAGTCAAAACCAAGTGGCCGAATGGCTGGCTCGATAAAATGACCGATTTGACCGGCGAAAGTCTGTTTTATGCGGCTTCCGGCATTGTTTGTATCGATTGATTGCGGAAAACTTGCCAGGAACCATAGAATAATGGATATCGCGAGTATGATCTTGCCAGCGTTCTTTACAAATGCCCATCCTGCCTCATAGACACGCAGCAAGACGAAGCGCCACACAGGCACACGATAGTGTGGCAGTTCCATGATAAAATTTGATTTTTGGCCTTTCAGCACAAATTTTCCCAACAATGCCGCTGAAAAAATGCTGGCGAGAATGCCGAGAATATACATGCCCAAAAGGGTGAAGGCTGGAAGGTAAAAAATACCGCCGAACCAAATACTGGGGATGAAGGCGCCAATCATCAAAGTATAAACCGGCAAGCGGGCACTGCAGCTCATGAATGGTGCGATGAGAATCGTAATGAGCCGGTCACGGGTGTTGTGAATTGTCCGCGCTGCCATGATGCCCGGGACAGCGCATGCAAATGAGCTGAGCAGGGGAATGACAGATTGCCCGCTCAAGCCGACATGGGCCATCGCCCGGTCTAGGATAAAGGCAACACGGGAAAGATAGCCGCTATCTTCCAGAATGGAAATAAAAAGAAAAAGCAGCATTATTTGCGGAAGGAAGACAAGCACTGCGCCGACGCCCGCGATAATGCCATCAACAAGCAATTCCCGCAACATACCCGCAGGCATGCTGTTTCGAATAAATTCACCTGTCGTTGTAAGCGTGGATTCGATAAACTCCATCGG
>QQUM01000335.1 GCA_008501545.1 Calditrichota bacterium | reverse complement strand
GAGTTAGATTGGATAGAATTGTTTATAGCCAAAGCCGGCGTTGTTGAAAATTGTAAAAAGCTTGATTCGTCACCGCAATTAATCTTTTTGAGGAGGAAGGAAATTGGGTTCGGGCAATCTTGCGAAGCGGATTCTTGTTGCTGTAATTGGGGGACCGGTTGTCATTGCGTGTGTGTGGTTTGGCGGCTGGTATTTTTTTGCACTCATGCTCTTGCTGGCATTGTTCGCAGCTCATGAGTTTATTCAATTCACAAAACAAAAGGGGATGCAACCAAATCCGGTTCTGACACTTGGCTCCATCCCTGTACTATTCCTTTTAATCTATTTTCATAATTTTTTTTATGCACTGGAATTTTTCGCACTTTATGCCATTCTTTTGCTGCTCTATGAATTAACACGTGCCCGGAACAATTCCCTTTTCAATTTCTCTGCTGCGGTTGCTACAACGCTTTACATTGGCGTTTTATACGGGTTTTTACTTGCCTTGCGCCAGCTGCCGATGGCCTTCAACCTGCCGGAAAAAACAGGCGCTGTCTGGGTGTTTCTCGTGCTCCTCGCCACCTGGATTTG
Source organism: Calditrichota bacterium (assembly GCA_008501545.1). GTDB lineage: Bacteria > Zhuqueibacterota > Zhuqueibacteria > Zhuqueibacterales > Geothermadaptataceae > Bioreactorimicrobium. Next base: position 15,009 of record QQUM01000335.1, on the reverse strand, counting down.
TGATACCTTTGCCTATTTTGCTGGAAAAAACTTTGGCCGACATAAATTGGCGCCGAATGTTAGCCCCAACAAAACAATTGAGGGAGCGGTAGGTGGCATCATTGGCGCGGTTCTGACTGCAGTGGTCGTTCAGCAATTGTTTGAAACACATTTTGAGCTCATACACGCCATCATTATCGGTGTGCACATCGGTGTTTTTGGTCAGCTAAGTGACCTGGTCGAATCGTTGTTTAAACGCGACGCCAGTGTTAAAGACAGTTCATCTCTCCTGCCGGGCCACGGCGGTATTCTCGATCGATTCGACAGCGAATTACTTGCAGTACCTCTGATTTATATGTATTTGAAGTATGTGGTTTTTTTTTACGTTTGAACGTTTGAACGTTTGAACGTTTGAACGTTCGAACGTTCGAACGTTCGAACGTCGAAGGTTGCACGTCCAAAGTCGAAAGTGAGAATGCTTACTAAAGACTTGTGACGTTCGACTTTTTAACGTGTGACTTTTGTAAAAAGTATCCTGTTTAATCGTTGGATTGTGAACTGAAAATGCATAAATATCTAAAAATCGCGATCGTCCAAACTTCGTTGCACTGGCAGAATGCTGCAGCGAATCGCGAGATGTTCGATGCGTTTTTTGCGCAAATTGAACCTGGAACTGAACTCGTTGTTCTGCCCGAAATGTTTACAACCGGATTTACAATGAAAGCGCGAAAATGCGCCGAAACAATGCAGGGTGAAACCGTTTCCTGGCTGCTGGAGAACGCCCGGAAATTGCAATCTCACCTATGCGGAAGCATTATTATCAACGAAAAGGGTGCTTATTTTAACCGCCTGCTCTGGGCAACACCGCAGGGCGAACTGCACACCTACGATAAACGCCATTTATTCCGCATGGCGCGTGAACACCTGACTTACACAGCGGGCACAAAACGTCTCATTGTTGAAGTGTCAGGCTGGAAAATTTGCCCCTTTGTCTGCTACGATTTGCGTTTCCCCGTCTGGATTCGCAACAAATCACTGGAATATGATGTTGCGATTTTTGTGGCTAATTGGCCGGCCAAACGCAGCTTTTATTGGCAGTCGTTGCTCCCGGTACGCGCGATAGAAAACCAGACCTACGTGGTTGGCGTCAACCGTGTTGGAACTGACGGGCATGGCTATCCTTACACAGGCGATAGCACGATTATCTCGCCCGCCGGAAACCTGGTGGCGAATTACTATGAGTGCGATGGAGTTTATACACATTCTCTCTCCTGGCAAACTCTGCAAGACTGCCGCCGCGAATTTCCCGTCTGGCAGGACGCAGATGATTTTGAAATCAAGGTCGACGGGAATGACAATTAAAAACGTCGTTTTACGTGAAATCAACCTGCCACTCCGCCAACCGTTTGTGACATCCCACGGGATAATTCCTCATCGTCGCTCTCTCATCATTGAACTCATCGACAATGATGGTCACATTGGCTGGGGCGAATGCGCTGCCCTGGAAACACCTGGCTACCTGCCAGAAACATTCGATAGTTCCCTGCTTGTACTGCAAAAATGGCTCGTCCCCGTAATACGCGACCGGCATTTTTCTCACCCGGGTGAAGTGTCGTCGTTTTTCGATAAATCCATTCGTGGCTGGAATTTCGCGAAGGCGGCTCTCGAAATGGCTGTATGGGATTTATTTGCGAAGAAACAGGGAAGTTCCCTCGCTGATCTTTTGGGTGGTGTGCAGAAAAAAGTGGCTGCAGGTATCGTTCTTGGCTTGCAGGATAATCTCCGGCTGTTAATCGAAAAAGCAGAAGAAGCTGTGGCGGCGGGCTACCAGCGTTTAAAAATTAAAATAGCGCCGGGAAATGATTTTGCGATTTTGCATGCGCTGCGAAAGGAATTCGGGGAAAAAATCGATCTCGCAGCCGATGCCAACAGCGCTTATACACTTGCCGATACAAAAAATTTGCAGCGCTTTGATGAATTCAAACTCAGTATGATCGAACAGCCGCTCGCGTGGGACGATCATGCCGACCATGCAGTGTTACAGAAAAATATACAGACTCCCATCTGCCTCGACGAATCCATCCTTTCTCTTGCCGATTGTCAGACAATGCACGCCATGCAGAGTGGGCGCATCGTCAATCTCAAACCGGGTCGGGTTGGCGGATTGGCTCCTTCTTTAAAGATTCATGAATTTTGTCAAAAGCGACGTATTCCATTGTGGTGCGGTGGTATGCTGGAAAGTGGTATCGGCAGGGCATTTAATATCGCCTTAGCCTCGTTATCCGGTTTCACGCTGCCCGGTGATTTGTCCCCCAGTACCCGCTATTTCAAACGGGATATTGTCGTGCCGGAATGGAAAATGGACGCGCAGGGATTTGTTGTTGTGCCTTTTAAAAAGCCGGGGATAGGGGTGGATGTGGATCGGGATTATTTGAAGCGTGTGACCGTGGATGAGTGGAATTTTTAGGGAAAACTTTATTATATCTGATATTTTTCTTCGGATTTTAGTCTTGACTGAAGTTTTTTATCTAATGTCCAAATTTGGCTTTTCGTCTCTCCAATAACAACTGCACTGAATTCATCGTGAAATTGAAGTGGATACCTTGAGATTTGCTCATTCAGCGATTTTATTCTCTGCAAATCGACCCAGTCGGATAATGCTTTAATTAAAGCATCGGTAATGTTTTTTCCCTGTGTTAGTTGTTGCACGTCAGCAACCAAATCATCAGGTATTAAGGCGGTTACTCTCATGATTCGATTATACGGTATTGTATCGTATCAATTAACTGTTTTCTCATATTCGTTTTTCCTAAAAGTTGAAGGGGGATTTTGCTTTCGAATAGAATGTATAATTCTGTTTGCAGTTTTACGTGTATTGATTGCATTGAATGAATGCAACAGAATAGATTTTCTCAGCTTCACCCTCACGAAGGTTGCCAAACTTCGCAAAGGGTCAGGTTCCACTCTTGTGGAATTAGCCCCAAAAATGCAAGAAGACAGGCTGCTTTAGTAGGAATTTTCGAACAAGCAGCCTGTTTTTAATTTAACGTCTGTTCGATATAAGATTTTTATGAGCTTATTACTAGAGCGAAAGCGTCCCGCAGAGCGTAAAACACGTTGTCCTCGGCGGGACGCCTTCGGACTAGTTCCCGGGAATTCAGTCTTTTCTTCTCCAATTGTTTTATCAACGAATTCACGTTAATTCACCCATGCGTAGGTTCTCAACCTTCACAGGGGTGGGTAAAGCCATATGAAGCCATATAAAAATTTGTTTCCCGATATTATTTCTTTTGAAAATCTTCATTAGCCACATCCAAATACTCACCAAAGAATAAATAGCTGGCTTGGGCATGCACAACAAGCGAATACGCGGCGTCTCATTCAAAAAATTTTTTCTCGATTCCCATAACCAACAGCTAAATAGAGTTCATACGGAAACGCCGTGCTTGTCATCCTGCTAAGGATCTTTAGCGATCATGCCCGTATTCTGTCGAGCATAGAGATAGGACTTAAATAGATGCTTACAGCATGACAGAACCGGGCACCGGATGGAGTCTAAATAGCTCCCCATTTATCTACCCTTTAAAAAAAATCTTGACATTTTCACAAATCTGTTTATTTTTAGCTTTGTCGTTACATTGTAACAGATTATTGTCTTTGTAAAATTGGAATGACATATGAAAACTAAAACAAAAAACATCCCCGATCTTTCACGTGCGGAATACGATGTACTAAACATTCTCTGGCGCAAAGGGCGGCAGAGTGTGCGTGAGGTACACGATGAAATTGCCAGGGTTTATTCCTGGGCGTACTCCACCACCAAAACCACGATGGACCGTATGGCGCAGAAAGGCTTGCTCAAACGGGAAAACTTCCACGGCGTGTTTCTCTATGTGCCGCAAGTCTCCAAACCGGCGGGTATGGCCAAATGGGTACGTTTTTTTGCCGATCGCGTACTGCAAATGGAAATGGGCGCTGTGTTGGCGATGTTTGCACGCAGCAATTCGCTCACACCGAAGGAACTGGCAGAGTTGGAAAATCTGCTGGAATTGGAAGCAGATAGTCGTGTCAAAAATAATAAGAAAAAATGAAACTTAGCCAGGTGCGACGCACTTATTTCCGATAGGCCTGCAAATCTTTGATGATGCTTGGTAACTTCGGAATGAAGTGCGTCGCACCTTTAGGGAGAGAAAAAATGATGACTTTCCTGCTGCAATTCGAAAAGCTGGCCGTTTCGTTTGTTGATTTCATGCAAACCGAAGTTGCTTACTCAGCGCTGATTTTTATGGTTATCTTTACTGTGACACGGTTCACGCGTCGTTTTTCACCGGCATTAAACTTCGCACTTTGGGTCCTTGTCTTTTTACGCCTTGTGCTGCCCACAGATATTTCACAGCCTTTCAGCGCTCGCCAAATAGTGGATAACGGACGATTCAGCAAATGGATGTTCGTCGATGCACTTATGCCCCTCAGCGATTCGGAGAAGGCTGCAGATACATCGGTGCATGAAGCTCCGGCGGCTGGACTCTCGACTGAAGGCAACGGATCAGATCCAATTTTGTCTTTTGTAAACGCTGTAAAATGGCAGACACTTTTGTTTGTGCTGTGGTTGATTGGCGTGTGCGCACTGTCTTTTTTCTACATTCGACAATTGCGTACTTTTCGAAATCTTATACGCGGGGCAATTCCGGTTGCCGACGCGAATCTGGCGGCTTATTGTGATGACTGGCGTCAACGCCTGCACATAAAACGTAAAGTACAACTCCTGAGCAGTGGGGAATTTCTGTCACCTTTTACAATTGGTTTGTTTCGCCCGATTATTTTTATCCCACAAAAATTGTTCGAGCGGGCAGGTGCGAAAACAGTGCAGGCAATCATCGCCCACGAAATGGTGCACATTAAACGCCTGGACGATCTCTGGCTGCGTGTGCAGAATGTGGTGCAGATTCTCTATTTTTTCAATCCGGTTGTCTGGATTGCAGCCTCCGAACTCAATCAGGAACGGGAACGCTTATGCGATGAACGCGTGCTCGCTGAAGGTGCGATTTCGCGAAAAACGTATGGCGAAAGCATGCTGCAAATTTTGAAATTCAATCTCTTTGGTTTTGATGGCATTACGTTGCTGCCGGGATTCGGTAACGAGAAAAAACGATTTAAAAACCGCCTGACTTCCATACTAAAAAATCAAAAAAAAGTGAGGACATCCATGATTTCGATAGCGCTTGTATTTCTCAGCAGTGCAACATTTCTCCTGCCTATGGCAAAATACGAAACACCGGCAGAACGGCCCGTAACTGTCACCAACCATCTGATGAGCCTTGCTCCGGATGAACTGAGCTCAGCGTTGAACTTCCGCGATCCTTTACACGGTGAAGGTTTGATAACAGCCCGGTTTGGCAAGTTAAAAACACCGTATTCTGAAGCTGCCCGGTTTCACAAGGCAGTGGATATCAAAGCCCAAATGGGAACACCGGTTTATGCTGCTGAAGCCGGAGAAGTAATTGCGGCAAATACGGAATATACTTTGAATAAAGGCTGGGGACGCAAAATTGAAATTAAACACCGTAATGGCTACATCACGCGCTATGCACATCTGAAGCACGTCAATGTTCAGGTTGGTCAGGAAGTGAAGGCTGACGAACAAATCGGCACTGTTGGTACGACCGGACAGTCCACCGGACCGCATTTGCATTTTGAAATCCTGCAAAATGGGGAAAATTTAAATCCGGAATTGTATGTTGGTTTCAAGCAAAAATTGTCGAAAAAAGCGAATGAACAGTATGTGATCAACAAGAGAATTAAGGTGCAATTTCAAAAACCAGTGCAGGGAAAACTGACTTCAGCTTTTGGTGCAGGTAAAGATCCATTTGCAAAGAAACAACGCAAGCACCGGGGGATCGATATCGCACAGAAAGATGGGACGCCGGTTCTCACTGCAGCGCCCGGAACCGTGAGCAAGCTTGTTCTCAATTATGAGAAAGGTGAAGGCGCCGGCATGGTCGTTGAAATTACCCATGACGATGGATTCGTAAGTCGATACACCCATCTTGGTGAAATCTTGGTGCAGGTTGATCAGGACGTGAAGGCAGGCGCACAAATTGCGACCGTTGGAAATACCGGGCGTTCTACCGGGCCGCATGTACATTTTGAACTTGAGTTAAACGGTGCGTTTGTGGATCCCTTGATTTTGATCAATCGAAAATCAGTCGTCCCCAAAAGAGCGCAATGAACTCAGAAAAAGCCCAATCCCGCCAACGAGCAGGACGAGAATAACAATGAGTTCAAAGGCGGACATGCTGCGCATGCGGAAGTTGATACTGGTGATGACGCCAAAGATCAGCATGACAAGGCTTCCGCCTGCCAGCAACCACCCGAGAAAATTTTTCGAATTGTAAAAGATTATCCCAACGCCGAACATGAACGGAATCATCACCATGCCGGACGTCAGGCGAAAGCCACCGAAATTGTAAAGCCCGTAACCCATACTGAAATGGTTGGTGACATGGATGGCGTTGAGCAGCAAGTAGCCGCCACCGATAATCATAATCAAACCTAAAAAGAAGCGCCCCACACCTCCTTGTGTTCCACCTGCGCCTTGCACTGCCATGTTTTTCTCCCGTCAATTGAATTTAAATTTGAATTCTATTAACCTACATAGTATGGCGTCATTCCGTCATGTTTTTAGACGGAATCCATATCTGTTAGCCTCGACCAATTTTGAATTTGCCACAAAATAAGATTCCGGGATTCGATAAAAAACATCGAACCCGGAATGACGAATCTGAATTTTCCCTATGAACATTACTTCGCAACTGCCTTTTTCACTCGCGAAATTAATTCGCTTCCCATTTCCCTTGTACCGCATTTGGTTTTTGGGTTGATATCCGGCGTGACGTATTTTCCTTCTGCCACCATTTCATGAATAGCCTTGTCAATGGCTTTGGCTGCTTTAAACTCACCGACATGCTGTAGCAGCATAACACCAGCCTTAATTACTGCGATTGGATTTGCTTTGTTTTGCCCGGCGATGTCGGGTGCGCTGCCGTGCACCGCTTCGAACAAGGCGACATCTTTTCCGATATTTGCACCCGCTGTTAGTCCAAGCCCTCCGATAAGTCCGGCTGTCAGGTCCGAGAGAATATCTCCAAAAAGATTCGTGGTGACGATGACATCGTAATTTTGTGGACTCATTACCAGCTGCATTGCACATGCATCGATGATTTTGTCTTCGAATTCTACATCGGGGTAGTCTTTGGCGACTTCTTTGGCGATTTCCAGGAACATGCCTGCCGTGCATTTCATGATATTGGCTTTGTGAACTGCGGTTACCTTTTTGCGTTTATGGCTCTTCGCATGTTCAAAAGCAAAACGGCAAATGCGTTCGGAACCTTTTCGCGTAATCAACGCGATACTTTCTGCAGCAATTTTTTCGTTATCCACAACGATATCATGTTCGATGCCAGCGTATAATCCCTCGGTATTTTCACGAATCAGGGTGATGTCGACATTTTTAAAGGGGGATATTGTGCCTTCAAAAGTGACGGCTGGACGTAAATTCGCATACAACTGAAATTCCTGCCGCAAGGCAACGTTTACGCTTCGATAACCTCCGCCAACCGGCGTGGTCAACGGGCCTTTCAAAACGAGTTTGTTTTTGCGAATGGATTCCAGAACGGCATCCGGAATTGGTGTGTCGTGCTCATAGACTGCCGCCATGCCGGCGAGTTGTTTATCCCATTTGAATTTAATTCCCGTTGCTTCGAGAACTTTGACGGCAACATCAATGACAGATGGGCCGATGCCATCTCCCGGTATGAGTGTTACATTATACATTAAAATCTCCTTGGATTCTTTTATTTGTCAGATCAAATATGCAAAGTTGCTAAAATAAGATTTGAAAAGTGTGAAGCAAGTTATTAGTTGCTTTTAAATAAGTATTCGCTTAGTTTAATTTCCTTTAAAAATAAACAAATAATCGATTGAAACAAGATGCAGTTAAGTCGTCATCTCGACAAAGGTTTTTGGGCGGTTGCAGCCAATATTGCGAAAGCGTTGTATGGATTTGGTGTTGTTTTCTGGCTCATTGCCGTGCTCCCGAAAGAAGCCTATGCCAACTACCTGCTTGTTCAGACGACTTATTTGATTATAGCGCAATTGCTGGTGAGTATGAGTCTCGCTGCATACATTAAATTCTACTACGAACAAAGTGATCTGCTTGAATTGCAAAGTGCAGCCGTGCTCATCTTTGTCGTCGCATCCGTGCTGGTGTTTCTCGTTTTTATTCCCTTGATACCATTGGTCAGTGTGCCGTTCAAAATGCACAATGAACGTGCGCTGTTTTTGTTTGTGCCGGGATTGTTTTTTGCCTCTGCAATCAAACTTTTTACCAACGAAGTTTTCAAGGCGACGCACAAAATCAAAGCTATTTTTATTTCAGAAGTTACATTTTTTATCATGCACAGCCTGTTGGTTATCGGGCTCTATTTTTATGCAGGATTGAACAGCGCCACAGATGTCCTTTATCCGGCGATTTTCGCTTATGTGATTGCTTCGGTGGTGGGATTGTGGCTCGCTCGGCACAACCTGATATATTCGTTTAAATTCTCTCTTGCCAGACTAAAAGAAACCGTGCGCTTCAACAGATTTGTATTCGCTATCGGGGTTTCCAACAACATATTTGAGCATGTTGATACATATATCGTTGCTGCACTTTTGAATAAACCGGCGCTTGCGTTATTTGGCGTGTTAAAGTTGTTTACACGAATATTTATCATGTTTCGTCAGGTTGTCGGCACCATCGGTTTTCCGGCTTTTGCCCGGTTACACAGCGAAGGACGTCCGCGCGATTTACGCAGTTTGTATGAAAAAGGCATTTATTACGCATCCATTGTGCTCAGCGTGGCTGTACTTGCGATTGTTTTAAGCGCAAATTTCATTTTTGATTCCATTTTAACCAAGTATGCAGGGAACGGATTTTATCTGCAAATTTTCATACTTTCCGGCCTGTTTATCGGCTGGCAAACCATCGGTGACAACCTGCTTTTTGGCATCGGAAAGCCACGCATTGTATTTTATAATCGGGTGGTCGTTTCGGGACTGAACGTCGCGATGAATGTGATGTTGATCTCCCGCTATGGTATCACAGGCGCGGTGATCACAGCCAATATCACCATGTTCCTGTTGATGCTGTTAACAACCTATTTCGTGCGCCGCAATATCAATTTTACGTTTGCCGGCATTTGGGGCAAACGCTATGACGCCTATTATTTTTTAAAATCATATTCAAAATCAGGATTGGCTCAATGGCAAAGAAAAGAAACAAAAGCAAAGCACAAGTAAAAACAAAGCAATCGCAACCCGGATTGGTTGCCAATATTTCCAGCTGGATGCTGCGACATGATGTCTTAAGCGCTTTCTTCTTCTATTTGATCATCATCGTCGTCTTCTTTTCAGAAATCGTTTTTCAGGGTAAAATTTTCTTTGTTCCGGACTCCCAGGCGCCAGCTGCGCTCAATACACCTTTATGGAATATGTTCAATTCCGAGGGCATTCATCCATTCTGGTCACCCTATATTTTCAGTGGTTTGCCAACGTATGGCAGTTTGATTTTTACGCCCTTTGTCTATTTTCCTTACCTTGCCTTCTCATTTTTCAGCATCAACTCAACCCTGCTGGCGATTCTGCATTTCCCTTTTGCCGGACTTGGCGTTTATCTCATTTTGCGTGATCAAAAAGTCGATCACCTGCCAGCATTTCTCGGCGGCCTGGTGTTCATGCTCACACCACACCTCATCTCGATGGAAACATTCGGACACGGTTCAAAATTAATGACCAGTGTTTACCTGCCGCTTGCTTTCTGGGCAATGCATCGACTTTTCAACAGCGGGGGAATCAAATACATCGGCATTGCCGCACTCATTTTGGGATTTCAATTCCAGCGCGGGCATGTGCAAATTGTTTATTACACCTGGTTGTTGTTGGGATTTTATTTGCTCTTTTTCATCATTCAGAAAATTAAAGCAGGTGAAGCAGCGAAATTCTACCAACCGCTGCTGCAATTTGCTGTCGTTCTTGTTTTGGCGCTCGGTCTGGCTGCTGTGCTCTATCTTCCGGTTCTCGAATACATGCCCTATTCCATCCGCGGTGCGGCTTCGGTGTTTGCAACTTCGGCCGGCGATACCGGGGTTGGCATAGAGTACGCAACCCAATGGTCGTTTTCTCCAGGCGAAATGATGACGTTCATAATTCCTTCCTTTTACGGTTTTGGCGGGCAAACCTATTGGGGCACGATGCCGTTCACGGACTATCCGCATTATATGAGCATCATCGTTTTTGGGCTGGCTGTTTTTGCGTTGATCAAAAGGCGGCGGGAAGCGCTGGTGATTTTCCTGCTGCTGGAGATTTTCATCGCATTGCTGATTTCTTTTGGAAAGAACCTGCCATTCGTTTACGGTTTTTTCTACGATTATTTCCCCTACTTCAACAAGTTCCGCGTCCCGGTGATGATGCTCATTCTCGTCCAGTTTGGTTTTGCGGTTCTTGCCGGATTGGGATTGCAGTCGCTTCTTGAAAAGATAAAAGAAAAAGCTGCAAGCGAATTTGCTAAAAAAATCCTTATTGCCGGAATTGCTGTCATTGCGCTTCTGCTTCTTTTGACCTTGGCGCAAAGTGTATTGCAGGGTTTCATTCAATCATTCTACCCGGTGCACTATGCGCCGCAAACGCAGGCCCAGCTCAATCAAATGCGATTTGATTTATTTTTCAAAGATATGTGGCTTGTCGGCCTGATTGCCGCCGCCGCATTCTTTCTGATTTACGCTACAATGACAAACAAACTTAAATTGAAACCCACTGCAGTAGCGCTGTGCGCGCTCATTGTTATCGATCTCTGGCTGGTGATCGGTAAAATCAACAACCCTGTTTCAAACCGGCAAATGAGCGATTACCTTCGCGAAGACCAGGTTGGGCAGTTCGTCAACCGCGACAAATCGACTTTTCGGATTTTTCCGGTGAATGTCGGTTTTGCCCGGCTCAAACTTTTTGATGAAAACCGCTGGTCGGCGCAGGGGGTGCAGAGTGTCGGCGGCTACCACGCAGCCAAATTGCGTGTTTACCAGGATTTTCTCGATGGCACCGGCTTTACCAACAATTATATTGATAAATATTATACCGTCTCAAATGCAGGGGGTAAAAACCGCCTTGTCCAAATACAACCGGATGCGCGACTTAAATTAGCACACAACAAACTGCTCAATTTTCTCAATGTTAAATACATCATCTCGCCATATCCTGTGCCGGAATCGCACATTCTTGAACGTGCGGAAGTTGGCATCAATTTTCGTGGGCAACGCCTGCCACTGCGCATTCTGGAAAATGAAAATGTGCTCGAACGTGCATTTTTCGTGGATAACTTTCAGAAGTTCGATGATCCGAAAGCATTGTTCAATGCGCTCAATACAGGTCAGCTGGATCCGACCAAAAGTGTTGGACTCTACGCGGAGCCTGCCGTGCAGCCGGAACCGGATGCAACAGCAGCCGTCGAGGTGGTCAGTTACCATGCGCACGATATCAAACTGAAAATGAGCAGCAAAACGCCGCAACTTCTTGTCCTGTCTGATCCTTATTATCCAGCAGGTTGGCAGGCGTATGTTAACGGCCAGGAAACCGAAATCCTGCAAGCCAATCATGCCTTTCGCGCCATCGCCGTACCGGCAGGGGAGAACGAGGTTGCATTTAAATTGCAAACGCCGGCGTATAATACAGGGAAGTGGATTACCTTGTTAAGCTTTCTGGCTGTGATGGGATTGTGGATTTGGGGGAGTGTGAAGGATGAATAGCACAAATATGCAGAAACTGAGTTGAAACCAAAATTCTAATCCGCTTGCGGCGACTTGATTTTATTTTTAGGTCGCCCAAGTTGTTTGGGCCGGTTTGGACGAACAATTATCCAGCTTGCCAGCACCAATCCTCCAAAAAGCGTATAGCAAACGGTAAAAACCCATTCGGGCGCATTGTAATACAGAATACGTTGTAGCCAGTACTCGATAAACGACCCGCCATACGTTGTATCACCAGCCATTTCTCGCAATTGCATCTCCCAAACCGTTAGTGGGCAGGAAATGCCAAACCATGATTCAAGAACGACAATGAAAATACTGGCTAAATGCAGGATACGAAACCAAAAATGCCGTACCCAGGCCCAGGACAACCCGGCGCCAACAAAAATTAATACGACACCAAGTACAACAAAAGCAACAAACAGCACATGGGAAATAAGAAGTGCATCCGCTATGAGTAAATACAACAATTCTTTGGACATTTGCCACCTTCAGTCCAGGCAATAACCTGTGCCTGTGAAATATACCTTCTCGCTTGAAAATAATGCGCGTTTAGACTACAGGGTAACCGTCAATAGCCACATATCGCCGTGTTCAGGATCTGTAAAAATTCTATCTCGAGTAAACCCGGCCTTTTCGAACGATTTTATCGCTCTTGCGTTATGAATTGATGTGCACATCATTATCATGGGGACGTTTTCAGATTTTGCTATGCGATTGATTAGTAATTGGAGAGCTTGTGAACCGATACCCTGGCTCAGATAGCTTTCCTCACCAATTGCGATATCGATGTCAACCACAGAATTTGGAAGGTCATCCAATCCTGCTGCTTGTAAGTCTTCCCTGGAAGGAATCTGCCATCTAACATATCCAACAGGCCGGCTATGAACTTTGATCAGGGCTTCTCCACCGCCTATTGCTGGATCAGACATTTCCTGAATATTCTTGACAGGATCTCCCCACCATTCTTTAACATGTGGACTCTTGATCCATTTTTCTAATAAAGCAAAATCTTTCTGTTTATTGAATGGTTGAAGGGAGATTTTCAGATTTTGCTTCATGTATAGAGTTTGTTTTGAAGTTTAACGCTGAGGCCTGCGGCCGCAAATTCACAGGCAATCAGCTTTAAATTTGTATCAACTCGCGCGAGCGAAAAACTCTGAAATTGCGAAGATCGTTTGTGGTCGGCAGCGCTGAGAGGTTAGAAAATAGCCTGAAAACTCGAAAAGCCAGAACGAAGCTGAAAGCCGCTCTTTTTAAGTTGTTTTATTAAATTGTGCAGTAAAACTGTGTTTCCATTTTATTGTATTACTTTTTTTAGCCATTCTCTAACTAATTTCCCAATTTCTGGTTTATACAACGCAAATAAAATACTTGTTACTGCTGCAATTATCCAATATAAAAGCTGAACAATTTTAGTAATTAAACTCTCAGCAGGAATTCCAAGGTAGCCAAAGACCTGTTTCGGAAGTGTTAATACAAATTCAATCCAATAGAGTGGATTAAATGAATCTTTGATTCTTGAACGATAAACACCTATTGCTTGATGGAACATTGTTAACATTAAGCTAACTATATCTTCCCTGGCATTTGGGAAATTGCTCATTACTGACAGTGACCCTGTTTGTATTTGACCTAGACCAAGGGGTTCAGCAAATCCAACATAACTATCTTTGACCTCTGCATCTTTGAGTAACTTGATTACTCGAGATTTATATTCTGTCATACGCCAAGTTTGATTTTCTAGCCAATCGAGATATTTTTTGAGGTATCTCTTGCATTGTATATACTTTGAAATATTGAAAAGTAACTTAAGTAAAATGATAATCACAAAAATATAGAGTAGATTATTCACTAGTATTCCAGTTAATGTTTGTCAATGAGTAAAATAAGAATTCAATTGAGTCCAAAATTAGGCCGACAGCCCACGTGAGACTGTGCACCTAACAGTAAAAGTAGATAGAAAAAAAGGAATGATATTACCCTTATAACTAAAAAATTTTCCGCCTATGAAGATATTGTACGCAGAGACAATGGAATATCTTTCCTTCAAATTTCCACCTATAATATTATGAAACTAATATCATGGAAAATCAAGAAAAATCTTACGAAAATAAGATATTAGCACAGGTTGAATTGTTTGTTCAAGTAGGCAAAATTTAATTGAATTAAAAATATATTGTATTTACATTGTCTGTATGAGCGATTTGATTTTTGAATGGGACAGAGCAAAAGCTACTATAAATCATAAAAAACATGATGTTTCACTCGAAGAAGCGCAGACCGTTTTTTATGACCAGTTTGCAATTGAGTTTTATGATGATGAACATTCTGAATGGGAAGATCGCTACTTACTGCTTGGATTGAGTTCATAGTTGCGACTTCTCATTGTCTGTCACTGCTATCGAGAAAGTGAATCCGAAATCCGAATTATTTCTGCACGCAAAGCTACCAAAAATGAGGCAAACCATTACAAAAGGTGATCTCATGAAAAAAGAATATGATTTATCTAAGATGCAGTCAAGACGCAATCCTTATGCGAAGAAATTGAAAAAACAAGTAACATTGCGCATGGGTGAGGATATTGTTGAATATTTCAAACAAATGGCGGATGAAACTGGAATCCCTTACCAAAGTTTGATTAATCTCTATTTAAGAGACTGCGTCGCATCTAATCGTAAATTACAAATGAACTGGCTCTCGCATAGCTAATCTAAAAATGAAACTCAACTACTCGAGAACCCACGTCTAACGCTCTTTTCTCCTGCCGTGGGGCTTTTTACACGGAACGTCAATTTACCATAAAGCTTGTGAAATGCCCAAAACTTATAAACTGCCGCCGCACCCCCACGGTCAGAGAACAAACGATTGTTATTTTCCCTATCTAAGTAGTAACATTTTGTTTACTTTTGTAAATCTTCCACTCGTAATCTTATAAAAGTAAGCGCCGCTCGGTAGATTGCTTGCGTTGAATACGACTGAATATTCTCCACTTGTCTGATGTTTATTTACTAATTCTGCAACCACCTGTCCAACTGAATTGAAAACTACCAAATTTACGAACCCATCTTCCTGTTTTGTGCGCGACGTCGACGCTCACAAAACGTAAGATTGTTTTTTAGTTAGTTAGGTCTTATAGGGTTTGCATTTTGGGTCATGCGGCGCTATTTTTAGGGTATGTTTGTTAGAAAAA
>QQUM01000141.1 GCA_008501545.1 Calditrichota bacterium | reverse complement strand
ACTTCCGATACCAGCACTGGATGGTGGACATATTGTATTTATTCTCATCGAAGGTATTATGAAGAGGCCACCCAGAGTTAAAACACGCATGCTCGTGCAGCAAATCGGAATGATATTTTTGTTATGCCTGATGGTTTTTATCATTTTTAATGACTTGACACGTTAAATTTCTCCGCAGCAATTTAAAATTTTACGAACCCTCGTTCCGTTCTCATCAGAACCTATCACGGTGCGACCTGCTTTTTTTCTCTTTTGAACATTCCCGTGAAATAATATTTTCAATTCTGCTATACATTTTTATATTATACTGAATTTGTATAATATAACTTCTAAGGTATAGAATGATTTTCTGCGTGAAAAGGGAATATGATTTTGCTATTCGTATTTGTGCTTACCTTGGCGGCTACTATCAAAAGGGGCCTATCCCGCTGTCAACTATTTCGAAAAATTTATTCATAACGCGACCCTTCGCGACAAAAATTGTTTTCCAGCTGAAAAAAGAAAAAATTCTCGATACAGTGCAGGGAAAAACAGGTGGGGTTTATTTGAACAGGCCGCCCGAAAGCCTGACCCTTTTTCAGATTCTGCAGAGCATGGGATTGCATGATCCGGTCAGCAAATGTGTTGAAGATCCGCATTTCTGCCCGCTACCGCCACCATGCAAAGTGCATTCATTTTTTATCGAACAGGAAAGTCAGTTGGTCACGGCGCTGAAAAAGAAAACGCTTGCTGAATTTTTATTTACGGACATGGATTTTGACGCCAAAAAGATCAATTCTATACTGCGTTAAAAAAAGGTGTAAAAGACCAAGTTTATAAGAACTATTTCAACTATTTTTTTCTAAGCAGGAGGTGTATATGGATGCCTTAATCCTGGCGAGGTGGCAATTTGCAATTACAACGGTTTATCACTTCTTCTTCGTTCCCTTGACGCTCGGGTTATCAATCGCAGTGGCTATTATGGAAACGATTTATGTTCGGACAGGAAAAGAAGAATACAAGCGAATGACAAAATTCTGGGGACATCTTTTTCTCATTAATTTTGCCATCGGTGTGGTAACCGGCATTGTGCAAGAGTTTCAGTTTGGCATGAATTGGTCTGAATACTCGCGCTTTGTCGGAGATATTTTTGGAGCACCACTGGCGATTGAAGCTTTATTGGCCTTCTTTCTTGAGTCAACCTTTCTCGGAATCTGGATTTTCGGTTGGGAGAAATTATCGAAAAAAATGCATGCGGCAGCGATGTGGATCGTTGCGATCGGATCGAATTTATCCGCGCTGTGGATTTTAATAGCCAATTCATTCATGCAGCAGCCAGTCGGCTATGCCATTCGCAATGGCCGTGCGGAAATGACGGACTTTTTTGCTTTGCTGACCAATGGCCATGTTTGGGTTCAGTTCCCACATGTGTTTTTTGCCGGAATGTGTACAGCAGCATTTTTTATTCTTGGCATAAGTGCCTGGCATTTGTTAAAAAAGAGTGATGACGCAGTCGTCTATCAGAATTCCTTTAAATTCGGTGTCGTTTATGGTCTTGTCGGCACGATCATGGTCATTTTGGTCGGTCACAGCCAGGCGCAATATATGATTCGAATTCAACCAATGAAAATGGCCGCTGCGGAAGCGTTGTGGGATAATGAAGATCCGGCGGCAATGTCGCTGTTTACTATCGGCAACGAAAAGGAACGCAAGGATGTATTTGCCATTCGTGTTCCGGCACTGCTCAGTTTTTTAGCATACAACAGATTCGATGGCGAAGTAAAAGGAATTAATGATATTCAAACGGAGTATGAACATTTGTACGGTCCCGGAGATTATGTACCGCCAGTCGCGATTAGTTATTGGACATTTCGTATCATGACCGGCCTCGGTTTTGTCATGTTTTTTCTCTTGCTCTACGGCTTGGCTAAAGTTCTCAAGGGAAGGCTGGACTTCGCACCCCTTTATTTAAAGATCATGATACTGGCCATTGCAATTCCCTATCTCGCAAATTCAACCGGCTGGATTTTCACGGAGATTGCACGCCAGCCATGGGCTGTGTTTGGCGTTATGCGAGTTGAAGATGCCGTATCGGGCGCTGTCAGTAGTGGTGAGATCCTGTTTTCGCTGATTGCTTTTACATTGCTCTATGGTTCTCTCATGGCTGCGACTGTTTATTTATTAAAGAAATATGCTATGGCTGGAACACGTAATATTCTACACGAATCGCATTAATTGAAGACATTGAGTCCGAAAGTGAGGAGAAATAAAAATGGATCTAAATACCCTTTGGTTTACTTTAATTGCCGTGCTTTTTATCGGCTTCTTCTTTTTGGAGGGATTTGATTACGGTGTTGGCATCCTGATGCCGTTTCTTGGCAAAGACGACCGCACGCGCCGGGTCATAATTAACACCATTGGCACATTTTGGGATGGCAATGAGGTCTGGCTGTTGACAGCAGGAGGCGCTATGTTTGCGGCTTTTCCACACTGGTACGCAACCATGTTCAGCGGATTTTATTTGCCGCTGGTGCTAATGTTACTTGCGCTTATCGTGCGTGGTGTGTCCTTCGAGTACCGCAGCAAAGACAAAAATCCACAGTGGCGGGCGCTCTGGGATTGGATGCTTTTCACCGGCAGTTTTGTACCAGCTTTGCTCTGGGGCGTTGCTATGGCAAATCTGATTCGTGGCGTCCCCATTGATGCCAACATGAATTATGTGGGTGGATTTTTTAATTTACTTAATCCGTACGCACTTATAGGTGGCCTCACTTCACTTGCATTGTTTACTTTACATGGTGCTATCTTTCTCAATCTCAAGACAGTTGACGCGCTGCGGGCAAAATCAAAAGATGTTGCGCAGAAGTTGTGGCTACCAACCACTGTATTAATTTTTGGATTTACAATTTACGGGTATTTCGAAACCGATATGTTCTCTCGCCTGGGTGTGGATCCCGGTGTGGTACCCATTTTAGCTGGTGTGGCCATTCTGCTCAGTGGGTGGTTTTTGAAAAACAACTATTCGGGCTGGGCTTTTATCATGACCGGTACCACCATCGCTGCTTCCGTCATTACGATTTTTATGGGGCTTTATCCCCGCGTTATTGTATCAAGCCTGAACGATGCATGGAGCCTGACAATTTACACTGCATCCTCCAGCGCATACACGCTGAAAGTAATGAGTATTATAGCACTGATTTTTGTCCCGATCGTGCTGATTTATCAAGGCTGGACATACTGGATTTTCCGGCAACGAATTCGTCATGATTCGGAACTGGAGTATTAAATCCCATATATCCATCGAATACTAACAGGCCGGTTTACAGCACTGGCCTGTCTTCACCCTTATCTGCTCGTCCAATTTTAAATTATGCACTTTGACCGAAAACTCTTAAAACTCCTGCAATGGGCGAAGCCAGCTTTCGCGATGACAGTCGTTTCCGGATTTTTCACAGCCCTATGCCTTATCGGCCAGGCAAAATTCTTATCGAAAATCATCAACGGCGTGTTTTTGGATAAGCAGAACCTGGAAAGGGTTCTGCCATTCTTGGCTTATTTTGCATTTTTCAGCGTGCTCCTGGCCCTTTTCCGCTGGCTTGGAAGCGCTACTGCGAGTGACCTGGCTTCCAGCATCAAAGTGAGACTTCGTCAACGGATCAGCTGGCATTTGGCTGATCTGGGTCCATCATACATTAAAAAGCAGCGAAGCGGGGAATTGATTGCAACACTCATTACCGGAGTAGATAAGCTGGATGCCTACTTTAAGCTGTTTTTACCGCAAGTGTTCCTGTCTGTATTGATCCCGGTAGTTGTGCTGTTTTTCGTTTTTCCCGCAGATGTGCTTTCCGGTTTTGTATTTCTGTTGACCGCACCGTTGATTCCTGTGTTTACCGTATTGATCGGATCCACAGCCTCGCGTTTAAACAACAAGCAATGGCAGACACTCAGCCGTATGAGTGCGCATTTTTTAGACGTTTTACAGGGATTAACCACACTGAAATTGTTTGGCCGCAGCAAAGAACAAATAAAGACCATCTCCGGGATCAGC